>CAZCKT010000014.1:0-12904 GCA_964499355.1 uncultured Candidatus Saccharibacteria bacterium
TCGTTGCACAAGTTGAAAATGTTGTTCCTTCCACTCACCGCGCGGTCTACCTGGTCGATTTTCGTAATCACGAGCATGCCAAAGTAGGTAGTATTCGTTGGTAAACTGAACGGAGGTTATAAAATTTTTTAATTGCGCCGTGAAGTATTTCTGCACATCATCTGGATCAGCCAGCATAGGTAATCCATTATTTGCGCAATCTCGCATGAGCGTTTGCCATGTTGGTAAGGGGAATATATCGAAATTCTCTTCTGTAATACGGTGCATTTGATGACTTTTAATTATTCCCATAATCGTTGGAGGAATTATTGGTAAATGAGCGTCTTTTTGGAGTGAAACGGACAATGCTTTTGGCGTAAATTGTTTTTCCCTATTTATGAAAATGTTTCGTACTGGATATGGCTCTTTGTGGATAATACTTTCGATTGGTTCTGGAAACATGCTTTCTCCAAGACTGTGGGGCAGCGATGGAAGTACTAAACTTGGGCAATATACTTTGTAAACTCGAAATAGTACTCGTATCCTTGCCCGTTTTGTTACGTATTTGTAACAAAATATGGGCAGTATAGGACTCGAACCTATGACCGCGCGAATGTAAATCGCGAGCTCTACCAGCTGAGCTAACTGCCCGTGCGTAATTATATCATTACTCTGGGTGCTTATGGAATACTTCATCGTATTGCAGACCACCAGTAATTGCGCGATAATACCGAATCAACGATTTGGTTGGTTTCGGGGCGTATTTCAGTTGGTAGAATACACGTTTCGGGAACGTGTGGTCGCGAGTTCGAGCCTCGCCGCTCCGAGTTATTTGAAGTGTTCAGATATCAGAGTAATCAGTTCTTCGTGGTTGGTGTAATGAATCACTTTTGAGGCATATTCTTTAAATTCTGCGAACGGTAATTCCTGCTTTGTAAACAAGATATACTGCTGACTAAGTTGTTTCGCAAGTTCCAACTCTTTAGACATTCCTGTTGAAGGGTTTTCGCTTAAATGAATTGCAAGTATGCAGTCGGATTCCTTTTGTCGTTCAAGGCAGTAGGCAAGTCGTTCTTCATAGGTGAAGATATTATGGCTGTTTATTTCATCTTGACGGAGGGTAGAGCAGAAAATATCATGGCCATTTTCTGAAAGAGCATTTACAACTTTTGTTAATAGTGCTCGTAGGACAACCTTATCTTCTTTGGTAAATTGGTGTGAAAGAAATATTTTCGCCATCGTTATTTTACGCCGTCTTACTTCAGTATGGTAGACTACTTGATGATTGATTTGCTCAAAAAACAATATTTTCTATTCGATATGGACGGAACGTTGGTTGATTTGGAAATGATGAATTATTCGTGTTTCCGTGATGCAGTGAAAAAGGAAATGGGTGGGGAGCTAACATTAGAAGATTATGCAAAATATATAGCTGGTGTTGGATCAAAAAGTGGAATTGGCGCGTTTTTTAACTCGATTGGGCACGAATCGAAAGATCTCGATGCCGTCGTAGAAGGGTACAGAGCTCAGAAAAAATACTATTTGCAACACGAATTTAATAATGTTGTTAAAGTAATTGATGGCTCGGAAGCTTTTTTAGTATCACTTCGCCGACATGGAAAGAAGATCGCATTGGCCACCTCAACTGTGTCAAAATTTGCCTATGAGATAGTGGAAAAAACAGGTTTAGCAAAATATTTTGACCAGATAATAACGGTTGATGATGTAGAAAAAACAAAACCTGCGCCAGATATTTTCCTTGCTGCAATGAATTCGCTTGGTGGAAATGTCGAAGAATCAGTTGGGTTCGAGGATTCAGCAAACGGTATTCTTAGTGTTAAAAATGCAAAGATCGATTGTGTCGTCGTGCATACTCCTGGCCGTAATGATGGAGTATTGGTAGGCAATGTAAACGTTATTCGATCGTATAATGAACTACTTCCGTTACTAGAAAATTAGTCGTTTAGTACAAACCCAAGACCCCGTCTTGTTTCGATGACTCCTGGATAGATCCCAATTGCTTGAATTTGTTTCCGAAGCCGTTCAACTACTTTTGAAATTGCATACAGTGAATATTTTTTATTACTTTCTTTTTCCCATAATTTGGTTGCAAGTGAATTGGTACTTACAATTTGGTTTCGTTTCTCTATCAAAAGTTCCATAATGTGCTGTTCTTGGGGGCGTAAGTGTAGCGGTTCCTCGTTAACGAGAATTTGTTGCTGATCGTTTACTGAGAAGAGTTTTTTTGGTGGATATCCAAGTTCCGTTAGATATAGTTTTGTGTCTCGAGTGAGTGACTCTGAAATGTTTGATCTAACTGCTTTCATTGTAGATTCATGATTAGGGAAAAGTTCTGCTAGAGATGTATGTGTTAACAGAAAGTCACCAACCGATTGTCGTTCTTCCCACGAGTATCCATACAGTAACCCATCCTTTCTTGTGTGATCTAGTGATGCAATAAAAATTGCAGAAGCAATATGAGAAATATCAGCATCAAAACGTAAGTAAACGGTGATGGTGCCTGATTCTTCTTTGGTTCTTCGAATTCCTGATGCTAGCGATCCTATGGCAGTTTGTCGAATTATAACTTTCGATAATTTCGAATATACCTCTGGAAGAAACTGTTGTATCGTTTTCCAAAAATGTGGTGCAATTTTTTCCCATTCAATCTGTTGAATAGTCGGAGCTATGGTGTCAGGAAGTTGCGCATATATTTCTTTATACAATGGTTCAGGTAACTGTTGATCCCAAAAGACATTATCTTGGATACATTCCCAAAAATACTGATGGTGTACAATAGGAAGATTAGGAAAATAAATAGTATTGACACTCTTAGTTGCTATTTTAGGCAACACTTGGAATCCTTTTTTCTGATAAAAGTACGACCGTATCATTCTTGCAACAAGAACCATTCGTTGAATTTCATTCTCTTTCGTATGCTCCCAAATTGTTTCTGGAATTGTCATATTCATGTCAAACTTTACCCGAATTATTGGAGTAGAATTATACCACTTCTGTCCTATAATATAAATATTGCTAGTGCGTGAACAATGCAAAACCATACAAAACTGCAGAAGAAATGACAAATTTACTACGTGATTTGTTTTCCAAAAACGTATTAGTAAAGAAAGCGTATGAATTGTCACTTTTTAGCCATCGATTTAAGAAGCGGGATGACGGCGTTCCCTATGTAAATCAGCATATTTTCCCTCTCGTATTTGATGTCTTTGAAATCTATAAGGACAGTTCTGATCTCGAAATTGCCATAATGACGACACTTTTGCATGATGTTCCAGAAGATGATTTCACTTGTCCAATGAGTAGGGTTGAAAAAGAATTTGGAAAAGAAGTTGCGGATGTTGTGGGAGAATTACAGAAAGAACAAAAGACTTCGGCTGTTAGAACCCAAGCCGATAAGCACCAAGAACATGTAGAAATGGTTGAAAAACTGAAGAAATCCTCAAAAATGGCACAAGTAATTAAAATTTTAGATCGAATAAACAACACAGTGTGCACTGATGTTTATAGAAATCCAGTAAAATATGCCCGATTTATTCAAGATACAGAAGAATTGTATATTCCCTTTGCAAAAACAGTAAACGAGGGTTTAGCAGCTAAATTAGAAGCAGGATTGGCACAAATAAAAGCTGATTTGCATAGTTAAATTGATACGTTACAATATGAACATGAAACCATTTGCATTAAAAAGTCAGGTTAAAGAAGCGTTAATTGAAAGTGGCGTTTGGAATGAACGAATTGAAGAAGCCCTTTTACGCGCTATTTTATCTCACCGATATCACGTTCGTGATGATGGAACTCCTTATCTCGAGCAGCATATTTTCCCAATGGTTCTTCGTTTAGTGCAGGCACACCGAGATTATGAAAATTTGGAGAATTTAGTCATTTTGACTTTCCTCCATGATGCTTACGAGAAAGATCCACATTTTAGTCTAGAAGTTATCGAGGATTTTTTTGGTAAAGAAATAGCCCAGGATATTGATGCAATTACAGAAGAACCAAAGCGCGGTTTGAAAAATTTGAACGAAAGAATGGAAGCAAATAAGGAATATGTAGAAAAAGTTAAAAAGGCATCAACTCATGTAAAACTTGTAAAGTTAGAATCTTGGTTGAACAATTTGTTAACAACGGAACTGCTTCACGATACCGAAAAATACGAAAGATTGATCCAGAAAGCAATCGAACTGTATGTGCCATTTGCTCAAGAATATGCAGTCGAATATGTCAAGGAACTTGAATCAGAAATTGTTCGATTGAAAGAGTTGCTTGCGCAAAGAAAATCGAAATAGTGCTGTGCTGAGAGTGAATTCCTGTTATAATTCCATTGTTTATGGTACATAAAGAGGATTTGAAATCGGAGCTTTTGAAGTCTGTGCCTGCCCGATATAGAACACAACTTCGTAAAGCAATTGCCGTTGCGGAAAAAAATTACTCTACCGTAATTCGTTTTTCAGGTGAACCATTGCTCTCGCACGTTCTTCGAGCTGCACGATATTATGCCGATTTACGAATCGATTTTAATGGAATTGTCGCTACTTTGTTGCATCATAGACTTCCCGAAAAAGAGTATGAAAACAAGGATGTATTCAATGATGACGTTTTGCACTTGTTGAAAAATGTTGAATTGGTATTTAGTAATGCGAAAAAAGAGAGCGTTGATACGCAAGTAATCTATAAATACATATTGAGCTTCGAAGATGACATTCGCGTAGCGTTGATTAAGTTGTCAGAAAAATTTGACAATGCTAAGACAATAGACCTACTTCCGGGCGAAAAGAAGAGAGAAGTCGCACGAAGATTGTTGATGATTTATACACCTCTTGCTGAATATATGAGTTTGCAAGAACCAAAAAATGTTTTTGAACTTAATGGATTTAGAGTGTTGTATCCAGAAGCATACGAAGAAGTCGCAAGTTTCGTTCACAAAAAGCAGGATTCTCTTTTTTCTAAAATTGAAGAAGTGAAAAAGCTTATCACTGAAATTGCTGCAATTGTGAATGTTGATGGCCAAGTTTGGGGAAGAGTTAAGTCATATTACAGTATTTGGAAGAAGCAAACAAAACACGGAAGAGAAGGAAAATCGAGTGATATAACCTCTTTCAATGACTTAATGGCATTTACCGTAATGGTCGATTCGGTTGATCAATGCTATTCAGTCGCGTTTGCATTAAAAGATTATGCTGATGTTGACGAAGCGTACTTTGAAGATTACATCCAAAATCCAAAGCCTAATGGCTTTAGTGAGATCCAATTGATCTGTAAGTTCCCAGAATTGACGGATGTAAATGTAGAGATTCAAATCCTTACAAAAGAGATGTACTGGCACAATACCTATGGCCCTGCGTCCCATTTCGCGTATAAGTTGGCTGGAAAGCGGTTCGCAAAGCAGAGTAGTGAATATGAATGGATTGAGGTTTTACATAAGGAAATTGACCAAACAGCAAAGTCGGAAGCATTGTTAGTAAGTAACCCACTGAAGCTGCACTTGTTCCAAGATAGAATTTTTGTCTTTACTCCAAAGCATAGGATTGTTGAGTTACGTAAAGGATCTACTGCGTTAGACTTTGCATATCAAGTGCATACAGGTATAGGGCATAGTGCGAATTTCGCCAAAGTTGATGGGGTTACAGTACCTCTGTCAACAAAACTGGACAATGGGAATGTAGTAGAAATCGTTACCGATTCAAAGAAAAAATACCCAACTGAAACCTGGTTGGACATCGTTATCTCTAAAAGTGCACATGCAAAAATCAAACAAGCGCTTCGTAAGAAAATTGTAGAGCAAAGATAGTGTTTGTTTCATATGTCGTGAAATATTAAAATTGGTTTTTTCAATAAAACTCATTGTATTACGTCTAACCATCGGTAATATGGATGCTGTTGCTTGTAATTGTATTTTCGCGAGATTTAATCAATTCGAGTAAAGAATTAAATAATTGAGTCCTTTAATGGTCTGTTATGTTTGACTCCCAAGTACTAAAAATTAATGGTACCCTGGGGGGTAGAGAAGTATCAGAAATTCGCAGTATTTATCTCTTGCAAGACGTATTATAATAAGAGTAATGAAACAACGAAATACATCATGGGGAAACGTCTCGAAATGGTATGACAAGAAGGTTGGAAGTCGAGGTCATTTCTATCATGAAGCAAGTATTCTTCCAGAACTTAAAGAGTTATTAACTAAGCTGGAAGTTACGTCAATTGTGGATTTTGGCTGCGGTCAAGGTATTCTTGAACGAACAGTTGCATCGACAGTTAAGTATGTGGGTATTGATATTTCTCCGGAACTGATTGCACGTGCTCGTAAGTTGAGTAAGCGAAACGATTCACAGTTTCTTACCGCAGATGCAAGCAAGGAAATAACAAGTCCCCTCGGTAAGTTTATGTGTGCTACAAGCATTTTGGCGTTGCAGAATATTGAAAATTATCATGGTTTTTTTGAAAATGTAGCGAAGTTTGTGCAAAAAGATGGATATGTAGTACTCGTATTGAATCATCCGTATTACAGAGTCCCTCGTTCGTCTGGGTGGGATGTTCTTCCAGGTAATGGAAAGCAAATTCGTTGGGTTAGTGCCTATCTCTCAGAGCAAAAAATACCAATATCAATGAATCCTGGAGCGAAAGGTCGAGGAAATCAAAAAGTTACATGGAGCTTTCATGTGCCTTTGGAGAATTATATTAAAGAGTTGTCTGCTCATGGTTTTGCAGTAACTGAAATGCAGGAAATTGCTTCTCCGAAAGAAAGTGAGGGGCGATTTGCGAAACGTGAAAATACAGCTCGCGAAGAGATTCCATTGTTTATGTTGCTCGTAGCAAAACGAGTGTTATAAATTTGTATATTGCAAAAATGACTATCGAAAAAAAACTGTATGCAACAAAGGAAGTTGGACAATTAATTCGGGATGCGGTGCATGAATTAGTCCAGTTAGTGGGCGGTGTCGGTGACTCATCAATTGAGACGCATATCGCTGAACTTCGACAATGGGCAGGTCAATTGCAGCCACAAATTGAAGCGGCTGTATCAGAAGAAGTATGCAGGCGGCATGTGCAGGGTGTAACTTTTTCAGTATGGTCAGGACCTCCAGGATCTGGAAAGGGAACGAATATTGATGCCGTTGCGCTGATAGGAAAAATTTATGCAGAAGCTACCTCGCAAGGTGTTGCCGATGTTCTGCCAGAGCCATATCACAAATTATTGTTGAATTTTTCTGCAGATCAGACTGTCATTAGTACTGGAACCCGTGGAATGTTTAATAAGCCTGAAGGAGAATATATTGAACTGTTTAGTGAATTAACGCCTGTCGTAGGAAGGATGGTTGCGCTAGGTGGTTTTGTTCCTGACGTTATGGTGTCAATACTTGTTGAGTTGATGGTACTGTACCGTTTGACCCAGAATTCGCATAAGATTCAAATAGATCTCTGGCCACGTACAAAAGAACAGTTTGAAGTGTTCGAGCATCTTGTTGTGGCACTTCGAGCATCAGGAGCTAAGGTTGAAACAGAATTGGTATCAATAAAAGTACTACCAACTGATATGTTGGAAATGATAAGAAATAGACCAGAAGAAGCAGTTTCTGCATCCAAATTGATATCCAGAACTATTTCCGAGCAACTTAATTCATCTGAATATCAATCACAATTGGTAGAAACTCAGAAAATTGAGGATATAGATCTACGATATAACGCTGAGCTCGAAACCCTACAGAAACTGTTTGTTGTTTTGGACACTGAACATGCAGGAGACATCGAAAGATCGCTTGTTTTTGAGTTGAAGACAGTATGCGATCGGATGGCATATCGTTTTAAAATAGTCCGAGAACGGGGTATTGTCCCACGGCCAGATGAATATCCTTTAAGCATTTTTAAGAGACTCGCTGTTTTTGCGGGTGATACTTCACCTTCGTTTATAGAATTATATGCAAGAAAGGATGCTAATTTGCCAGTATTGTTAGTTTCAAGCGCGGGGACACCTCAAGAGGTAGTATCAGATTTATTACAATTACTATCAAGAAGCACCCTTGAAGATAGAAAGTGGGAAGAAATAAAAATAATTGCTGGCGAAATAGCCGCAGACCTAGTAGCTAAAAAAGAGATTATAGTTGACTCGTTAATAGCTAGGGTTGGGGGTATTTTATCTTCGACATAAGCGTACTTTCTTTTGTTGCTATTGTAACGGTCTAAAAATCATAATTGTATGTAAATAGCACGAAGATAATGTGGCATCTATTGAATGCTATTGTAAAGCATGGAAGTAACTAGAGGGTAGACTTATCGTGTGTTAGTATTGAAGTTTTTATGGAAAATAACAAAAAAGTGTTAAATATAGTGATTAATCAAGATGTCGATAGCGGTAGTTAGGTAGTGACCTCATTAGACGCTAGTGGATAACAAATATTTGGTTGAGAAATGGGAGTATTGCGCCGTGTTGTTTACTTTGTGTGTATAGCGAATTTTGAAAAATTGTCCCAATGAGGCGAGTGTTCGGATGCCGGGTGCTGAGCTTGTTGTGAATAGTGCGGGGAAATGGCATAAAACTTCTAGAAAAGCTTTTCTGGAAACGCATCAAAGCGTATCATGTAGATCAATAGCTTGTGTCCTTTGAAAATTAATATTGACTTTGCGCTGCTTAAACTGGTGAAGTCCGAGTTGGTTTCGTTAATATACTATTGAAAGTAATAGCGTATGAAAATGATAACTATGAACAGAAAGACGATGAGGCTTGAAAGTTTAGCTTGTTTATGGGGGAACTATGCAATCACAGTGTTAAATGTAAATATTTCACGGTTGTAAAACAAATGCTACAAACGTTGCACGATGAAGGTGATTGTTGATAACTCGCGTTATCTTAAATAAAAGGTATAATTTGAATATGGTTAGTCGGGTACAAGGCAAATTTATAAAATTCGTGGGTATAGTAGTTGTTTTATTGACCATTTTATTCCTTGCGATCCCTCCGGTTTTATATTTCTACTATAGAAGATTCATCTACGTTTCTGTCGATGCAGTTCCGAAAGAACCGCAAACAGTGATGGTCCTTGGTGCAGCAGTGTATCCTGATGACACCCCGAGTGGAGCATTGCAAGATAGATTGGACACCGCAGTTTCTCTCTATAAATCTAAAAATATTTCGAAAATACTTGTTTCTGGCGCTCGTGACTCGGAACAATATGATGAACCACGTGCAATGAAAGCTGAGTTAATAAAAGCTGGAGTTCCTGAAGATATCATTGTTGAAGATGGAAAAGGATTTCGCACCTTTGAATCTTGTTTTAGAGCAAAGCACGAATATAGCATTGATTCTTTATTACTAGTGAGTCAAGGTTTTCATCTACCGCGTGCTTTGTATTTATGCGAAAGCGTGGGGATAAAAACAACTGGAATATATGCGACGGGTAATTTTTCCTCTTATCATAGTAGTTGGTACACGTTTCGCGAAATTGCTGCGATGTACCTTGCTGTCTGGGATATCTTCGGGTTACAGGTCAAATAGTGCTATAATTTGGTTACTAGTATGATTTATCTTTTTTCCTCAAAACCACAAACTGTCGAGAAGTTTTTTCGCGACGAGCAGATTGAGTACCAACTAGTAGATAAAGATAAGTACGGAGTATTTCTGCAAACTTATATCCCAAGCACCGAAGATTTGGGAATTGTGTATGATTTTGGAAAAATAATCCCTGAAGAGCTTTTACAAAATTTGTTACTGCTGAATTTACACTTTTCCCTGTTACCCAAATATCGTGGATCTATTCCAGTGGAAGCAGCCATTAAAGCTGGTGAAACTGTTACAGGAATTACTATTCAGAAAATGGCAAATGGTATTGATGTTGGGGATATTTTGTTACAAGAAACTGTGGAGATTCACCCTGATTGGTCAGCCGGTGAACTGCAACTATTCATGGATTCTTTATTACCAAGTATACTTAAGAAACTTTTCGAGATACCACGATCGGAATGGAAATTTGTCCCGCAAGTAGGGGAGCCTTCTGTTTGTTACATGCGTGAACTTAATCGTGAAAATGCGTACGTTGATTTCGGTGAGTTAGATTCAAAAACTGTCATAAATTTGATTCGTGCATTTAATCCAGAGCCATATGCATGGACAAATATTACTAAAGGAAGTTCTATGCTTGCCATGAATTTATTACGTGCTACTGATTATCCCGAAATTGTACTTGCACCAAGTGAGATTTTGTTTCAAAAGGGAAAAGGTCTAGCGATCGGTTGCGCATCTGGAACAGTATTGATTACGAACCTTGTGATTTCTGGCAGTAAGCCACTTGCCGGTGCAGACATTGTTTCTCTAAAGGGGAGTATTTTATTAGCTAAATAATGGAAATATCAGATAAAACAGCTCAGTTTTTACTGAAGCTCGCGCGGCAATCTATCGAGTATTTCTTGGAAACGAAAAATGTTTTACCTATTGAAAATGTAAAAATTCCATCGGATGTAAATGTAGAGGTAATGAAAAAGAATGGAGCATTTGTATTGCTTGAAATCCTGTCGAACGAACATCGAAAAGGGTATATCCGCGGTGAAAACGGTTTACTTGAATCAGTTGAGGAAGTTGGCAAGTTAGTAACCCAGATTGCTGTTAATGCGGCATTCTTCGATTCACAGACCCCACGATTGAAGCCGTATGAACTTAACGAATTAGTCATTCACTTGTTTATTCCTTCTGAACGTCAGAAACTACTTGGAGATTATGCTACAGTCGTTTCGCGAATAGATAGTGAAAACGAGGGAGTTATAATTGAAACACGGGGGCGTACGGCACATTCATTACCAATATTTGTTGGTGACGTTGAATCAGGAGAACATCGACTTCGATCACTTCGATTGCGACTTGGTATTAAAAAGAAAGATGCCGAAAACAACGCTGATTATTATGTTTTTTCTGGCCAACATTTTATTGAAAATACCTAGAGCTTTTTCTCTGTTTGTTGAACATCGAACGCCTTTGCATAGTAGCCATTTAATGCAAGTAATTCTTCATGGCTACCTTTTTCAATGATTTGTCCGTCGTTGAATACCAATATCTCTTTAGCGGCCCGAACTGTGTTGTAGCGGTGAGAAACCACGATGACCGTTTTATCTTTAACATGTTCGTACAAGTTGCTAAAAATTTTTGATTCGGCAATCGGGTCAATTGCTGAGGTTGGCTCGTCAAGAATAACCAATGGTCGGTTTGCGTAAAATTGTCTTGCGACGGCAATTCGTTGCCACTGACCGGTTGATAGTTCGGTTCCTTCGTCTAATCGTTTTGAAAGATTTGTATCGTAACCTTTTGCCAGTTTTTCGATAAATCCACTCGCTTCGGCAAGTCTTGCGGCTTCTTTAACCCGCTTCATATCTACCAATCTATCTTTGTCATAAATCGCGATATTTTGAGCTACAGGCAATGTGCTATATCGTGCGAAATCTTGAGTCACAACTGAAATTTTACTATTGTAGGATTCGGCAGTGTATTCATTGGTTGGAATACCATTTACAAGAATTTGGCCTTTTGTTGGTACGTAAATTCTATTTATGAGTTTTAGGAAAGTACTCTTGCCAGCACCGTTTTCACCAACTATAGCTAGTCTTGCGTTATCTTCGACAATAAAGCTAACACCTTTCAATGAATATTTCTTTGCTCCAGGATACTTAAACCAAACATCTTTGAATTCGATTGTAATCGTATCGGTATTGAGTTCTTTGGTTCCTTCTGGTCGATCGTTTTTTAATTCAAGAAGATCGTAGGCATAGGAGACATAACGATAATAATCGACAGAATTATTTAGCCGGACAATAAATCCATATAATGTTCCGCCAATCTGATTAAGTAGGTTTGTGGTGGATTGGAACGACCCGAGTAGGAGGCCGTTAAAGAGAACCTGGTTAAGATAGTAGATATAAATAAAAGCGTTTAAAACATTTTCGTAAGTCATCGTAATCATCCACGGCCAGAGAAGTTTTTTATCTTTATTGAGAAATCGATCGCTAATTTTTTTCGCAGTTGCATCAAATACATTTTTTAAGAATTCGTGTCCCTGTGAAATTTTTATTTCAAGTAACGTATTGAAGTCTCTAAAGTAGCCGAAGATGGATCCCTTTTTGATGAAATCAAATTGTGATTCATCATTGACCTTATTTGCCATTTTTGCACCTTTAGCCGTAAGTATGATGCTTGGAATTTGGCGAATAATTACAATTAAGATTATCCATAAAGGTGCTCGGGCAAGGGTAAACGTAGCAATTAATGTAATAAGTGCGACGATCGCATCTATGTGTAAATCTGCGAGACGTCGGATGTAGTCAAGAGATCTGTTAAATGTCATATTAATTCGTTTTTCCATAACTGGATTCTCAATGTGTTCCCAATTAAGGTAGACGAGTTTATTGATGAACGCTTTTTCAATTTCATTATTCATCTTGATTGATGAAAAATGTGGATCGAACCTGTTATAAAACTGAAGGTAAAGCGTGATAATAATTTTGACTCCAATCGTAATGCCGAAGTACCAATAGATTTTACTAAGTGATACATCCTGGTGCAGGGCAAATTGTTGAACGTTATTCAAAATTAACCCAAGCATGTAAGTATCAAAAATGTTTCGCGATCTATCTACAATTGTTGCTGACAAATCAATCCAATACCACCAGCCGAATGTTTGGAATCTAAACCGTTGGACGAACCAGTTAATTTCTAGAAAGCGTTTTGCTTTAGCGATCGTTGTTGAAAACTTTTTATTTTTCACTGGAAATTGTGTTAGATTAGCAGTTACCAGAAAAGCGGACGACGGGGGTCGAACCCGCGACCTTCTGCTTGGGAAGCAGACATTCTACCACTGAACTACGTCCGCACTATTTTGATGATGAATTATAGCACTCTTCGGAAAGTGCGGTGTCAGTTGGCACCTTCCGA
>CAZCKT010000014.1:13004-17365 GCA_964499355.1 uncultured Candidatus Saccharibacteria bacterium
ATAGCTTCATCGGTAGTGATGAAGATGAACTGAATTCCGTAATCATCTTTCGAGACTTTACGGATAATAACTTGCTTGAATCCTGAGTCTTTTGCCCATTCTTCAGCAATCTTTCTAACATCCGGTAACCCGGCTTTTTCTTGGGAAAATTTTACTACACCTATCGCTGAATGCGTGAGTGTAGCTGTTGAATTTGAATCTGTCATAATGACATAGCTGACAATTTAACTGACTTTATCTGACACCAATAGAATTATACACCTATGTATATAGTTTTTCCAACAAAAAGACTATTTACATTCAGCTCTAGGATTTGCAATTTCTTGTTTTGCCTCTGATATTTCTGTCGCGGTAGAGGGTACATATTGATTCGCTTTTTTATACCAGTTAATCGCTTCGTTTGGCTTGCACTGTTGGCGAAGTAATTCACCCATGTGAAGGTATGAGTACCAGTAGTCAGGTTTCAGTGCTATTGCTTGTAAAAATGATTCGCTAGCGTGAGAAAAATCTTTTATGTAGAGATATCGAAGTCCAATGGAATCCCAGGTTGAAGGAAGTGTTTTGTCGATCGTCAGTAGTTTTCGTAATGCTGAAATTGAGAGGAACGCTTCTTCGTTGGTATTGGCGTTTCTCGCTCGAAGGTAGTATGCATCTGCTGCTATCCGTAAATCATCAACGTCGTTGCTTTTGGAAAGCTCTGATAAATATGCTACTGACGTTGGAGTCTCAGAATAATGATAAACAAAATATCTTTTTAATACATTATTGTTAACCAATATTCGTGCATTTTTCTCCATAATTTCTTGAGAGAAGGGGAGAACTGTTTGCTGATACGTTGAAGTAATATATGAGACTTTCGCTATCGTGACTGACCAGAAGCTAATGAGAATTAATAAAAGTATCAATATGATTCTTTCGCCATTGTTTGGTTTTCTATGATTAATTGTGTCATTTTCAAAAAGTTCTGAAAAAAGAAATGCCAATGTAAAAACCAAGATTGTTGTTGGAATAAAACTTGGGTAGTAAAAAATACCTTGAGCAAAAAAACCAACAATAATAGCTAGTCCTGCTAAATCTGAGTACCTGAATAGGAGACGTACTACATAAAGGATTATTATTAGTGTGCTCAATATGAACACCACTCCAAATTGCATGAGCGAGTTAATGTATAAGCTTCGTACGTAGAATGGTTTAGTCGCGGAGTCGGTGGTGAAGTCATTGAATATTGGATCTCTGTATTTTGGCATACCGAAAAATCCAGCATCTGGTCCGATTCCAAGTAATAAGTTTTTTACTGATCCTGTCCATGTTCGAAGTCCCCATTTCCATTCTTCTAATCTAATTCTTGAACTTGAGTAGTCTCCATTTTTTTGATAAAAATCTAACGCTGATTCTGGCGAATTTTCTTTGCCAAGTGTTTGAGAGATTGTTGCAAGAGTCGTTTTTGATTCAATAGCGATGTCTGAATTTCGAGATGAAATTTCTTTTCTATAATTGTAGAAAATGGTAAGTACAGTTATTACAAGTAATCCAATAGCAATGAGGTATCTTAATAAAGAGTTCGACTTATCTGCTTTTTCGTTAACTGATTTGAAAGTTTTAATAAATATTCCAATACAGATAAATACAAAAGATATTGCTGCGGAAATCCAGGCACTTCGGGTAAATGTTAGAGTCAGTGCGAGTGTCGCTCCTATGGTTAGAATAAAGTATCCAAAACTTTGAAACTTTTTAGTTTGCTCTGTAATCGTTGTTAAAAATCTGGCTGCGACATAGCTCCAATTCATTCCAAGAAAAAATGCTGCAAACAATGGATTTCTGAACCCTAATGAAATGCGAGTAACACCACTAGATAGATAACCCGTTGTGGAATGCCAAAAATAGTATTCCCCAATGCTGTAAATTACCGCAACTACGACACTAATTGTTAGTAGCGTGTGAAACACACTTTTGTGAAGATTATTCTCTTTTAATATAAGAAAATATATCAACCAGGAAACTCCAAGTATTACATATATGAGGAATGTCATTGCATTGTTTTCCCATGTTGTAAACATACCGAAGAGAGAAGTTTTAATCGAAGATGAAAGTAGAATCGTCAGGGTTAATGATATTAGTGAAACTTTTATTGCAACAGAAACTGATCGAGGAATTGCCTTAAATGTATTCTTCGAGATTCGAGGTACGAAAAAGAGTAGTTGGAAAATTCCAAGTAAGCTTGCACCAGAAATAATCAATAATTTCGTTACTGCGTCTGCATTCGAAAAAACAGGAAAGTTGATATAAGGGGAAACAACGATAGTGATAAAAAAGAGTATAGTCCCAATTCCAATTGCAGTGGCAGGAAGTATTTTTATTTCAGTGTGATTCGTTGACATGATGCTTAAGTATCGCTATTATAAAGGAATGTCCTTGACCAAGCAAATACTACTAGGTGTACTCGCAACTATTACACTCATTATATTCGGAGTGGGTAGTTATTATGCAAGCACAACGCTTTTCCCAGATCCAACTAATGCGACCAAAAATGGAGTAACGCCAACACCAACAACAACATCTTCTGTCCCAACGATTAGTGATATGAAGCGCCTTAACCCTCAAAGTATGGACGTAAAGAAAGATGGTGAAAAAGTAACTATTGGTTTTACAACTGCTGAAGAAGTTGGCTCGATGGTATACGTTACACCAAACAAATCCGAGAAAATTGCGCAAGTTATGAAAGATTATGGAAACGGTGTTGCTATTTCAGGTAGATGGTATATTGTCACAGCAGATTCAAAAAAAGGAACAACACATGAACTAGTTGTAGATAAAAATACACTTAGTGCAACTGCAGAAAATTACTATTTCGTGGTCATCAGTTACAAAAAATACTGGCTCCCGTATGGTACAACGACTGACTATATTAATGGTCTTGCAGAACCATATTCGTTTAAACTGTAATTAAGAAGGAATGGCGTACAAATTTGAAGTCGAACAGAAAGCAAAGGCAGTAAAAGTCAGAGTGTTGATTGCGGTTTATGTCATGTTTGCAGTTTCAGCAATACTAATTGGTGTTGCCGTTAGACTTCAGAAACTTCAAAGTATTCGACCTGGAAATCCAAGTGCAGATAATGCAAGTTCACCAGCTTCAGCAGCTGTTTCACAAGCCAGTGACCCTACATATGAGGTCCGTCAATTGGGAGCTTTGGCATATTGTGAAGTAGTCGATTCAAACGGTCAGTCAACTGGTCAAAAATTACCATTAGCAGCACGTTTCACATTTAAACAGGTACGACGAGATGTTGGACAATTTGGCAATGCGCTTGGCGCAGTATGTTCTGCTGCAACTCCTGGTAGTTGTAACTGGAAGACCGCAAACGATCCAACGAAAAGATGTCTAGATGGTCAGTCAGTTGCTCAGTGTAATCCTTCCGATTTCTACGCTTGTGATGATAATGCAGTTCCTGGTGGATTGTTCTATTCTCAATCAGTAAAAGATTCTACCGTCTCAAACTTCATGGTTACATGGCCTGGAGATTTAAGTCTTTCAAATTTGATCTACGATAATAATGAAGTTGATGTCATCTTAAATCAGGATGCGGGTGATTTAGCAGGTAATACGATAACTAGAAATGGGGTAACCTACACAATCGATAAATCATCGCTTTCAACAGTTGATACTGCGTCAATCTTCCCAATCTACAACTGGAGATGTAACAATGATCTTTGTACCTCAGGGACATGTCAAAACGGTAGTTTGAGTTATCAGGATTCATTGTGTTCATTTAACTCAACCTCACGGTTATTCTCTTGCCCAGCAAATAAATATGTTAGTTATGCGGGTTCAGAACTTCCAGATCACAAATCGTTTTATTACAATCTTTCAAGTAAAGCAGGGCAAGTACCTGGAGATGCATCTTGGGTAAAGATGGGGTATGCATATGAAACGCTTGCTGACGCATCTTACGCAAACTCAATGCCAGCAGATCAGAGTACTGCAATCAACTTCAAAGGAAACTTGGCAAAATTCAGATATACCTGCCGATCAGCAACCACGACGACCGTCACACCAACTCCATCAACCATTATTAGTGCTCGAAAAACTGGTCCAGTCTGTGTAGAACGAGTTGCACCTAACAACCAAGCAACCTTTACAATTACTGTTTCAAACAATGGAGCAGCCCCAGCAATCATAGACAAGGTTGACGATGCTTTGCCACAAGGTTTTACCTATAAGGCGAACTCAACACGAATCAATGGAAATGTTATGTCAGATACTTATGTGACCACTGTTAATTCTGGAACATCACAAAAGGTAACATTCTCACCTCCATCGGGGCAGCCAACGTGGACATTAGCACAAGGTCAATCGTTAACAA
>CAZCKT010000015.1:0-2845 GCA_964499355.1 uncultured Candidatus Saccharibacteria bacterium
CTTCTTTTTCTGCGCTCTTTACCATGACATACGCTAAAAATGTTGCCAATTCGGATTCAAACATTCGATGCAAGGCGTAAAATGAACCGATATTACTAGCCATAATTTTTGCAGAACCCGTTGATAATCCTTTCAATGAAGTTGCAAACCTAGTCAGCAAATTTTTGTAAGAAACGCCAAGTTCTAACTCAGCTGCTTTAATCTCTTTGGCCAATCGATCCTTCACGACATTCAGATCGCGCTCTCGATAAAACCCTGAAGCAACTGCCAAAACGATATCATTACCGATAAAATTTTCCCAATCTTTAATTTTTTCAGGTTTAACCATTACATTTGCTATATCCTGCCCAATTGCTTTGGTTAAGGCAAAAATTCGTGCTTTTTCAAGGGGAGTTACGCTCACATCCATAAATCCTTGTAATTCAAGAGGTACCAGTGTCTGTGTATCGTAATCAATTGTATTCATCATATCCTCCCAATCTGCGAGATATGCGATCATTTGATCGCCCTGAATTACCCATCCGCGATTCCCGAAATGAAGTTGAGGATTTAATACATGTGCATCCATTAAGTCACGAATTGCTCGGTAATGTGTATGGCGTAACGTCATTATGGCACTACGGCTGACTCCTCTTTCAAGTATCATCACATCCGTCAGAACCTTTGGCCGTACATAAACGCCACCTGCAACTTTAACTTCATCACTTCCGTAGACACTTGCTGCGACAAAATGAGGAATCGCTATTCGCAGTCCGTTACTCCGAACAACTTCTTCGACATACTCCGTTGACTCAATCTTCTCCGTTAATGTTTCGACATTAAACGCTCCTAATAATTCTGGTCTCATTAAATGCACCACAGTCCCATCCTTTGCTACTACGGCAGTCCCCCATGGAGCAACTTCCCTCGCTCCAAAAGTGGTAGCGACAGCGGCTTCTTGATATGCAGCAAAAGTTTCGTTAGTTGAAATTCCTTTTCGCTCAATAGTTCGCTTATTATCCTCAATGTCCCCAAAAGTAAATATTCCGACGCCATTAAAAACGACTTCTGACTCATCTTCAGGACCTCTATCCAAAACAATACTGCGAGAAACAGGCATAATATTGACACTTGGAGGTACAGATTTAATATTAACTTGGTATCCGTCAGGTGGTGGATTACCCACAAGAAACTTATCTAGTGCTGATTGCCAAAACGGTTCTCTGTGTCCGACAGTTAATATCCCGTGAATTTTTATTTGTTCACTTCCCTCAGGAAAAAAAGAATTAGCTGGCATATACGAATTGTATATACTGTACTCACATGATTCTTGACATTAACGTGACAAAAAAATAATCGAAAGTAAATTCTTTATGTTTTGTTATTCTTAAACTGAAATCCTTTTATCTTCATACTCGCTTTAAGCGTTGCCAATGCATTTGGCCCAATCCCATGTAAATCCTTAATTTCCGCCTCGTAATATGTAACTAAATCTTCAAGGTATCGTATATTGAGCATTGCTAATGCTCGACGTGCAGGTGAAGCGAGTTTTGGTAATTCTGTCATAATGGAATTGTACCGTATATCATGCACCTGAATCAGCTGTTGATTTGCAACATTGCGACTATCTTTTCCACACGTTTTTGACGAGTCTCTACAGTCTTTGCATCCGCAACTTGTCGACAGAACTCTTTTCGCTTTGAATACGTTAGTTTCATAAAGACGTCCATTAATGATGCGCGCTCCAATGCTTTTTTCAATTCATCAGGGATTTCAACTTTGCGAATTCCCAGATCAAGAGTAAGTGTGATTGTAACAGTATCTCCAGAATTAACACCAGAACTTTCCCTATGAGCGCTCGAAAATGGAATGAGTGTCATACCGTCCATATTCCCAAACGTACTTTTAAATTCATAATCACCAATCTTTACAACAACAGGAGCACGTTTTCCGGCTCCAAGCTTTTCTACTACTTCGGGTGGAACTTCGATAGCTGCATGATTACCAAATCCCTTAATTGTTGTTTTGTATGTGATAGTCACTGTGCTAATGAATTAATAATGTTTAAAAAAGTAGTTTAAACAAATGCCCTCTCAACAATACTTTGTTTTTGACTCATTATAGCTGAATTCGGAAGAATCCAATTACCATCGATTTGTTCGCAGAAATTCTTTAACCGTTCACCCAACTTTGACTGCTCGGAAGCGAATTTTCGCAAGAAATAAAGTGCCGATTCATCGGAAATGACCTCATCAGGTGTTAATGCTAAAACAAACCGTAATTTACAATATGCCAAAAAATCGTATTCTGAGACCTCAGGTCGAACAACAACTTCATCCAATACCTGAAGGAGTTTGTTAATCAACCGACCTCTTTCGAGTATTGATGGTAATGCTGGCTCATTTACTACTTTAGGCTGAATAAATTGTATTGGTTTAATTGTATATTTTTTTGATTCAAGTGCAGCGAGTTGTTTCTCGAGATTAATTTGAGTATGATTTTTTCGAAACTCAGCAACCATTTCAGGTAATTGTTCACGTAATTCTCTACGATATTCAACGACCATTTCAGAAATTGGGTTATTAACAATTCCAGTTGGTTTCTCGTAATAGCCTTCCGCCAATTTTGAAGGTGAAATAATATCTCCAAGGGGTACAAACGGCTCATGCTCTACACGAACAACTAATCCAAGCCATGGATGAGTTCCATCAGTTGCGGAACTGACGGCTAACATAACATCTGGATAAATTGTTGGAAATAATATTTGATTTGTTTCTTCCAAATAAACCGGAGATGTTGGCAAATTACTACCTAATTCCTTTACTGTTGTTCTTGGATAACTACCAATTTCTTCGGTGCACTTATG
>CAZCKT010000015.1:2855-16926 GCA_964499355.1 uncultured Candidatus Saccharibacteria bacterium
TTTAATTGATAAAGCATTATTTTCTGGCTGTAGTGCATCAAGTACAGTTTGGTACGCGATAACATCCTCTGGATATGGAAATGAAAAAGGGTAAGGATAATTCACTGTATCCTGTGTAGATCTCGGGTATATCTCAATATTTGTTAGAGCAATTGGCGCCCCAATTTCATAAATATTTGTGCTAATAGCTGGACTTAACTCAAAAAATTTAGGATCTTTCTTTAACGGTGGGACAAACCAATCTGTAATCTTGTTAACTACCAATTCTGGATAATCAACTACCTCTGCTTTATTAAGACAGGCAAATAATATTCCAGCAATTTTCCCCACATGACGATCATTCCGATTACGTGCTTCTGTTAAAGCTTGTGCTTCTTGCTTAACCATTTCATCGGCTTTTCCGATTACTGCTTGTAATTCAGCAATCTTAACTCCTTTTTCAACTGATTTTTGCCAAATGAATAACTGTGCAGGTTGCGAATGAAATTCTTTTTTTGATACTGATTCTAAACTTTTCTGCCTTTCTGGTTCAATTTGACTGTTCATATTCTTACTCCACAAAAATGCACCAATTTACCGTATTATAGCAAAATTGATATACAATAAAAAATATTAACTGTAAACTTTACGACTTTTTAGTCTGCAGCACTCCCTACCCCAAATGAGAATTGAATAGAATCATCTATCTTCAAGTCACTTGGTAATTCGATTTTTTTGTAAGACCCTGAATCACATTTCTCTATTCTTTGCCTAGACCTAAGAAAAACACCAGAAAATTTCAAATCAAGCGGACGGTTATAATTAAAGGTTGAAGGTGGAATCGGCTTATCTGGAAGATTCGCGATCTTAACCAGTCGCTCTGCCATTTCGTGCACTGCAATTAATTGCTTTTCTGATGGTACATCTATTTTTTCGTTTTTGAGGATACGCGCAACTTGCTCTTCAACAGTTAGTGGTTGTGTAAATTCTCGTTCAGACATACAATTTATTATAATGAATTATCGTAATAAGGGAAGAAACTACTTTATTATTTTTGTAACAAAAGTATAGCCATGACGGCGTGTTGGTATGTACCCCTGCTCTACGTACCACGATACCAATTTCTCTTCATAACCAGTTTCACCTACACACGCAGCAATTATTCGTTTAACGCCATCTCGAGCAACTTTAATTTCATTTGACTTTAAGATTTTGCGTCCTAAACCATTCCGTCTCAAATGTGTTGCCACTTCAATATCCTCGAGCCAAGCATCAGTCTCAGTATTTAGTAACTTACAATCTATGGCATAGAACAAAAGTTCATCTGCTTCAGGATTAAGATCAACCCCAGTTCTAATAACAACTCGAGAAGTTTCATTTTTTCACCATATATAGTCATAAATCATCGAGTGCTCGATTAATATAGGATATTTTAGCATATTTATTACATTTCTGCTTTTCTCAATGTATGTAGAGTGCTAAACTACTTCATGCATCAACCAACAGAAAAACGATTAGAAATTGCTAGAGAATTAGTATCCGAAATATCAGATTGCACCGTAGGTATTATGATGGGTGGGTCTATGGGATTTGGGCAGAACTTTTCCGTTCGAGAGGATTCCGATATTGATCTTGTCGTAGTATGCGATATATCTCGTGTTGAAGAACTGGTAACGAAACCGTTCTTCAAAGGAGCAATTTCGCCAGAAATAATAGAGTTATTCAAAACAAAAGATATTAACTTATTTTGGAATACGAAAGTAATCGATGGTGTTGAGGTTAATGCATTCGTTTATGAATCTACAGCATACAAGGAGTTCTGCCTTCTAAAAAGTGATCTCAATACTTTTATAAAAACAAAACCGGCTGATACGCAATCTGCCTATGGATTCGATGGAGAAAAAATCACTTTTGATCGTAATGTTCGAGAATTCAAAGATGGATTTCTATTTACAAAACCAGCGTTAGCGAACGGGAAATTCTGGGGCGGTGTTCCAAAACAAGACTTTTATTACAGTGGCGCCATTATTCATGAGCAAAACGATTTTTTATCAGAAATGGAACCCGCAGTATGGAAAGCAACAGTAAAACAGCTTGTTACCGAATACGGTAAAGAAGTCGATTTATCAAAACACAATGTACTAAACACTCACTTTACCTTCAAAAATGCGCCGGAAAGACTTCCGGCAGAGGTTATAGAAAACATTAGGAATAGGACGAAAGAAGAGTTGGGGAAATTTTAAAACTGCAAACTAAAACTTGTTTTAAAGCAAACCTAGTTTCAACTTTACATCTTGCATTATATTTACGAATCTATAATCTGGATTCTCAGCATGAACTAACCCAAAAGTTTCAACTACTCTTGCTATATTTATATTTTGTTTTCTTGATAAATCTAGAATTTGCTCGTATTCCGGTATAATTGCATTTGGAAATTTAGCAATAACTTGGACATATGTAGCTAATTCAGCAGCCAAGGCATGAGTTTCACTTAAGACTTCTGACTCAGGTTCTCTTAAATCTATTCCATTTTTAGCATCTTCTAAATGTTTTACTTCATGAACAAATTTATACTGGTAAGGAAGGTCACCATTTCCTAAAAAACTTTTTCCCAAAACCATTTTCTGCTTGTTCCGACCAGAACTGTCAGTCTCAAAATAGCATCCTGAATTTAACCTAGTATCTACACTTAAATCAATCCCATCTGGATCTGTAATACTTTCGACAAAAACCTCTGCCGCATGTCGAATTTCAGGAATATCAGATTTCAACATTCCGTCAACACGTCTCATTATAATTGCAGTTTCACTTGAGGATACATTCTCCCGTACTCTCTTTGCGACATCATCTCGACTTACACTAACATCATGATCCAAATGATACATTGGACTCAAATTTCGCAACTCATCAAGCATGATCTTTTTATTCAATTTACGGAATTATATAAAGACTTTATCACAGGACCAATTATAATCAAGCAAATTGGTATATTCTTATTTAAAGATGAATAAGATACAATAAACACATGAATCTGCCCGATACCTTTACCAGTGAATATATTTCAGAACTACTTAAGACTACCGTTCCAACATTGAAAGATGACGAGATACTTTGGTGTGTTACCGAAATATCAAAAAATGCACTAACATATATTGTTGATTCGATTTCAGAATCAGAAGAAGAAAAACAATTAACCTACGAGACTTACGCACTTGTAAAATCAGACAAAGAAAAATTAGAAAAGTTTAGCTCGATACTAGCAGTAAAGATCGAAAATTTGGATGACCTTTCTAGGGCTATTCTAAATGAACGATACAAAGCATATATATTGCAAGAATGTAAGGACATTTCAATTGTAATAAAACAAAACAATGGTAATAGCATCTAACGAATATCGTCTGAACACAACAGGGAAACCAGCCGAAACAATTATCCAAAGAGTCGATTCAGTTGCCAATAGAATTGGACACAACATAAGAGAAGCTATGACTAAAGGGGGAAATATTACGGAATCAGTCATACCAGTTCTAAACAAAGTTGCGAATGCACTTCGGGGTAAAGAATCACCAAAAGAAAAAGGGAATTGGGCTACAAGAAAAGTTGTTTCATTACTAGAAAGAGGGAATCAAATCCAAAAAGAAAAGGACGAAAATTTTGCAAAAAATAATCAACAATATTACAATATTCAAGGCCGACAACCATATGAATTGGAAATGGATGCAAACGGTAAATTACGTCTAAAAATGGGTGGCTATACTTCCGCAACACCGTTAGAACTAGGAATTAGAGAAGAATTTCAAAAGAATGGATTTCCAGGATATATTCGAGCACTCGCAGCAGTTTCTGTTTCCAAAATGCTTGCACCTAAAGAAACTACAGCAGCAAATTCAGCACCACCGACAAGAGCTTTTGGATTCCAGGCTGTGCCAGCATAGTTGATTTTCATTACAGTTGTTTCTACCGTAAATTGTCCTTTTCACTTTTATCTATCCATTTTTCTTGGCCAACTGCTACACGGAGAGGATTTATAAGTGAATCTTTCAACTCAAGCTTGTCAATATCCGCAAGGAACAAAAAAGCTTCAAATTCAGCAACCGCAGAAAGGTCGGGTACATCGGATATTAATTCATTAACTACTTTATCCCTCTCGCGCATAGGTAGTGCTATAAATTTCACGTCCTTTTCACTTAACTCAAACTTTGCTGCTGTTGTAAATCCTAATTCTTTATCGCCTTTACCAAGTCTTCCTCTTTCATGGTTCAAAGAATTTTGAAAAAACCACGGATGATCGGAGCTTTTATAAGCAACAACGTACACTTGCTCGCCATTAGCTGTTCCATTACTGTCAAACGGTTGACTTACTAAATAACAATTTCCATTGGGGAGTGCAACATATCGTAAAGATCGGGAATCACTAGACATACTTCAATATTCAAATTACATTGGATTTTAACACGTGCGACTATAAGACACAACAAAAAGGGGAAAGATAGACGCAACAGTGGTACATAAGGAGTTGTTGCGTCTAAGCAGTTTAATACATCGCCTGCAAGGCAACGCTTAACTGCACTTTAACAAAATCTTTTCCTTCTCCTTTTGTTTTGCGATATTCTGCCCTTGGTTTTCCTGTGAGGGTTGGACGTAGAGGTCTTACATAATCATAATACCCATAAACGGGTATACGAATATCTCCTTCACGTAAATATCGCTTAACAATTCGAATTCTTCCTGGGAAAGCTGTTGTAGACATGTTTAACTCCAAACATAAGATAGCGCAATGCGCTCCAAGCAAAAAACGTTGGAGCATTCTCTTTGAAGCGCACTGGCTAAACTGTTGCGTCTATTTTCAAAGGACAGTTTAGTATGAGCAAAATGCATCAATACTTAGTTGAATTATAGAACAAAACAGCGAAAAAATCAACTATAGGATACTCTTTCACCGATTTATTGTAGTTCTAACATGAAACAACATTTAGATAATTTTGAGAAACTTTTAGTTATTTTTTAAATTGTAAAAGCCCAAGAAATAAGTATACTGTTACATGCGCTTACGAAAGAAGTCTATTATACTTATCATCACAGCATCACTTGTAGCAATCGCTGTTTTTTTTCTTTACAAAACCTATCAAAATATTGAACAAGCGTGGATTGAAGAGAATAGCTGGACATCTGAACAAAAACTTATCATTCCCAAAGAAAACTCTGAACTAAAAGTCACCTATCAATTACAAAAAAATACAGTAAACAACGAAAGAACCTTTGAATTTACAGCTGATTATTGTTATCTGTACGAAATAGAACAAGCGAACGACAATTCAAGCGCGACACTAAAATGCAGTCTTTTACCTATGTATTATGCAAAGCGACAAGAGGAAGTTCCGAAAGATTGGAAAGAAAAATCGGATATTTTGTTAAGAATTGATAAAAACGATACTTCACCAACTGAATTTCTTGACCGTAACGATAAGAGTTTCCGATCTGTTTCGACATTAGGAATGGAAAAATATCCAGTAACAATATCTATTTCAGGAAAATATACATATCCTTCCAGCTCCATCAAAAACAAAGTATTACATTACCTTACTTGGAAGAAAGGTATTAAAGAAACTATTACTGCGACCGTTACTCAATACTCGGTTAGACGATTAGATGACCCTACTCCAGCAGAACTCTCTGCCTATGCAAAAAAATGGAAGACAGAAATTTTGAAATCAATAAACAAGAAAATAGAGAATGCTGGGTTATTGTCTGCCGAAGGGCAACCTTTACTGAATAAGACTAAAGATTTCTACTACCAGCACCGTGTTAAATGTACCGAAATGTCGAAATGCACGGAAGAGTATCTCAGTAACCCTGCAGAAGTGTATATGTATAGCTTACTTGCGTTTGAAAATGAACTGCCTGCATATTTCAACAGAGCTGTTTCTGCCTTGAAAAAAGAGATGGTGCCATTTAATTACAAAACTGTAACCGAAGGTGATCCTGCAGAAGATTGGATAGAATTTAACAACTATGAATTCCCTATTTGTCTAGTAAACGATTTCGATAAAAAAACAAAATCAAAATCATTTGAGCTAATAAAACCATTATTTGTACCAGTAAACAAGGAAACTATTGATATCGAATTAGTAAAAGAATCGCTTAAAAATTATACCGCAGATGAATTAAAACGCACTTACTTTTCAGGTGGGACTTGGGATACGGAACAGGTTGATAAAATTGGAGCAGCTTGTTTCTATGTCGCCCAAAACAACAATGTACCTAAAGACTTCGAATTAAAGAAATTAGTCCTTACAACTTTCTATAACATATTAAGTATCGAGTTCGGTATGCCAATCGATGGATCGAAGGAGTCTCTAGAACGGTATATTTATGAAAGTAACGCTTATTCTCCGTACAAGAATTACTATCTTGCCGATAATGCAGTTTCTAGAGTACGAGAAGACGGGATAGAATCATCTGCTGATGCTGCGAATAAATATACTGAATGGAAATCAATAACCAACACTTTTGTTACTCTTTACTTATATGAATAACACAGTTATTAAATTTATACTCCTCTTTGGAAGTTTGTATTTTAGCCTTGTAGCCATTACGCCTGCGTACGCAACAAACTGTATAACCTATAAAAACAGCGCAGGAACAACTATTTGTGCATATGGTAACAACAACTCTCCACCAAAAACTTGTTCTCAAAATGATCCAAACGCTAGACGTGATTGTTGCTATTGGAGGGTACCTGGAAAGATAGCAAATTGCGAATGGGTCGGACCGAGCGACAATAAATGCCGATGTGGTAACCAACGCTACATTTGTGGCGGAGGAGGTGGTGGCGGAGGAGGAGGTGGTGGCGGCTGTTCGTGCACACCTGTCGGTTGTCCTGCAAGTTCTCCAGCAACAAAATTTGCAACTGTTGCCGTTTCGCAAGGTCAAGGTCGAGATTGTAGTAACGCCTGTAGCCCTAATACATACAACTGTGCACCAACTTATGTTAACGCTGCCCCCTCATGTTCAATACTTCCAGGGAAAATTACTACAACACGTGAAGCTGCACCGAAACAATTTCAAATTGCAGTTACAGATCAAGATTACGGAGATAGTATTGAAATCGTTTCAACAATAATAAAAGATACAGCCGGTAATTTAAATTCATGTATAAAAGTCACTAACCTCGGTGGTGGATCTCTTATTGGACCAATAAAAACAGGCTCTAATAATCCAGCCGATACGACACAAATTTCTTCATTTCTGGTCGATGCGCGTGAAGCACATGGAGTCTATCAAAACATCGGAGGGAAATCAGTTTGTAGTGGGACACTGGAAGTTGAAATTATTGATATAGATTCAGATGGTTCAGGTGGACAAGATTCTTCTGCAGGTCCAGTTAAGTGCAGTATTGCAGTCGAGGTTACTAATGAAGCTCCCAAAGTCACCTCAATTAAACTTTTTGATAGGGATGAAAATTCAACAGTTCGAGAAGCAGGAAATCTTCTTGATGGTTCACCGAATACAGTTCTTGTTGGTTCATCTACTACTACAAGTACTAAATCCCGAGCATCTTTTTGTAAGGAATCGATGGTAAAGGGACTTCCTGTACTCTGCCCAGTTGGTGGAGAACAATACTTCATGAGTCGTCATAATCCGTTACTATTAGAATTTACTGTTAACGACGCGAATGGATCGGACGATATTATGCAAGCGGGTGTTTGGCTCCAATATCAAACTGGTATTACGCCTGATACAAATCCAGTCAATGATACAGCCACTCTTCCACCGGTTTGGCCATATCCCTCTCCTATTAGAAGATTTAGTTTTCAAGCAATATATTCAGAATATGAGTCACATATCATAGGCGGGCAATATTATTTTATTTCACGAGCATGCTTATCAACAATTTGTGGCCCAACAAATCTCCAAAACAGTAGTAAGCAACTCTTTAGTGGATTATCTCTAATCACAGATACCTCAAACGAAGCAGGTAATTTCGCAGGGGTCGGTGTAAAAAATGGTAATCTCATTGCAAATCAATTTAGCTCCACTAGTATTGCAAATTGGCACTATAAAGGATTTCCAGATTGTTTAATTGCCGGTGGTTGTAGTGGTGCGAATATACCAGCAGCTGTGCAAACGACTGCAAATTCTGATACTTCGATTCGATCCAATTACGCATGGGCAATAGGAGCAGATGATTCATCATTACTGTGCTATCCAACAAATTCGGCGGTGCCTAAAGTTATTAAAGTAAGTACACCAGTAGTCTGTCCTTCCAATTGTGCTGCTTGCCTAAAGAAAGAAGGGATATCAAAGACAGCTAATACTAATGAGCTAACTTTTAGGTTTGGCATTTACTTTAATGACAGCGAAGCGACACCAGTTAATAATCAAAACTCACAAGGAATGTTACCGGGTAAGTATTCTGTACTCCTTAGCGCGTTAGATAAAGTCGGTGTCCCAATTAACAATGTTACCGGAAAAACTGATGAAGGGTGGACACGATTTGATCGTTACGGCAATATCTGTACAGGTACTTGTGCTTTAGGCACTAATTTTTCACTTCATTATGATCCAATTGCTCCGACACTAACCTTTGATAAATGGTCTTTTACTTCTGATCAACTAGATAAAGTTACGGCATCTGCTGAAGCAAAAGATAATGCAGGAGGATCAGGTATTAAAGGGACAACAAATTACTACATGCTTCGTTCAGAAACACTTGATGGTGAACCACTAGGAGTGTTCGAATGGGCTAAAAGAAACGATGGAACATTTTATGATGGTTCATGCAAACAAGGCGTGAACTGTGTTATACCCTATGCAGGGGGAGACATTAAACTCGAAGGGAATGGATTACTTCAAGATGAATCAATAATTGCTGGTGCTTGTATTTTTGATAATGCAGGAAACATGTCTTGCGCAAAAAATGCGAATGACTATGTCTTTCTTTCCGCATGGTTAAAAACATCATATGGTGACATATATAGCTCAACCGGTACAGATACTCCATTTTCCCAAACCCTTCCTAGTAATACTGACCTAGGTGGTGGAATAATAAACAATGACAACACAAGAGCATTATATTCACCATTTACTGAACAAGTTTTTACTACGGGAACAGGGATGCTTCTATCGCATAGTAGTGCTGGTTCCGGCTTAACAGGTGGCTTTTATACTATAACAGGAAATCAACCCCTTGGATTTAAGAATAATTATCGCGAAGATTCTGCAACTAATCGGTATACTTCCTATGGGTATACGCCACTTACGATTGGAAATGAATTTGGAAGGACCAAATCAGTAGCCACTGTAAATTGTGATCTTATGAATGAGGGTACTTCAGGTTCACCACTTTGCCAAACATCGGGAAGCCTGGATTCCATTGGACTCGCAACTTTTAATATTATTAATACAAGTACCGCAACTATTTCTCAATTAAGTTGCAAAGGTGTTAATGTCATATTTGTTTCAGGAACACTAACGGTTACTGGCGACATAATCAAAGCCGACAAAGATAGTAGCTGTCTTTTCGTTTTAGCAAATGGCGCATCTATAACTATCGATGATATACCAAGCAACGATAGACCAGCTGATACTGATGGTAAAGGTAAACCACATGTCGATCGATTTGAAGCAGGAATTGTTGCAGAAGCAGGTGCCTCCATTTCAGTAAAGAAGCCTGTACTTAAACCAACCAATAAAAGCCAAGATCGACTCGAAATACTCGGATGGGTTTATGCTGCAAACAAAGTTCCTAATTTTCTTAGAAATCTTGCTGCAGTAGACAACAGAAGATATCCGTCAGAATTAATCATTTACGATGCTACATTGCTTGATAACTTGCGCCCGTTACTAGGTGCTGAAAAAACTGTTGACCTAACATGCGGAACCTCTGGACATGTCTTGTGCATCACCACAAAATAAGTGAGTTATCCAATTCAATACTGATCTCAGAAAAGTGATGCACTGTTGCCACCAATTATTAGTAGAAATTTGAGGTATAGCGTCGGCAGGTGTTGGCATACTAGTTTCAACTGGCGCTTGTGATGGTGTTGGTGTACTTGTTGTTTCAGGGGATGGATTAATCACCTCGTCTTTACCTAATTGACCATTGTTTGCATCTAAAAGAAATGGAAAATTTTCATTCCCAATTACAAGCTTTAATTCCCGACGAACTGATTCATTTCCAGCAGTATCGACTGCGTAATAGATTAAAGTTACTGGACCACGAGGCAAAACTGGATTTTCAATTGTTAATTGAAATGTTGACTGTGCTCCCAAAGTAACTACATACTTATGGCCACTTAAAGTAGATTGAAAGTATACGATTGTGTTTGGAGAAGAAACACCACTTATCCTAACTTTTTGTGCAGTGAAGTAATAAAAAAGTTTATCTTTATTTGGAACTCCAGGTATCAAACCTAAATTCGTTATTTTGACCGCACTCGGAGGAGTTGTATCCAACATAATTTGATCAAAAACCGTTGAACCAATATTACCATATGCATCACGGAATTTTACATAAACAATCTTATTTCCGTCCCCACTGGTAACTCAAATGATTTTGTCTCTGCAAAACTTTCCCATGTTGCTCCTGTCCAATCTTCAAACTCAGATATCATCATACTAGTAACTTCTGAATCCGTATCAGTTGCCGCTAAATTGAGGGTCACATTTCGAGAAACTGAATAATTTGCGTCACTATTTATAGCAATATTGCCAATTGGACCTGACAAATCTAAAACAGTAGAATCATTATACACATCTGTTTCGTTTCCATCTGAATCACGAAACTTTATGTAGACTGTCTTCGAACCGCTACCACTTTCTAAATTCCACAGCTTTGTAGTGGAATAAGGCTCCCAACTGCTTCCTGTAAAACTAAGATCATTCGATAATTTCATTTCAGTTATCGTATAAAATTCACCAATAGCTGAAATGACAGCAGTAACAGATTGTGTCCCTGTATTTGATGGAATGTTTATTGAAGCAGCAGACACAATCGATTTCGGTATTAAATCAACAGAAACTGTCGAGAATTCTGATGTCGATCCAGAACTATTTGTTGCCGTCGCAGTAATTTTTGAAATTCCAGTTGGAACGTGATTATTAATTGGAATTGAAAAAACCACATGACTACCTATTGTAGATGTCGTTACAGAACCAATAAAGTACTTACCTTGTCCATATCCTGTTGTATCTAAACTATCATTATCAAAAACTTCAATCGTAAATGGCGCTTCTGAAACATTAAAGTCAAGATTAAAATCAACCAAAACTTTTGAATTGATGATACCAACTTTGTTTAAAACAGGATAATTCATTAAATCGTTATTTCCCGAATCCACATCCCCGCTATCGTTAAGTAGCTGAGTCACATTACCATTGTTTAATCCAATTCCCAATGTAGCGTTGTTATAAAGAATGTTTTGACTAAAAGTATTTCCAATACCTGCGGGAGTTGTGTTGAGCATTTGTATACCATTTCGATTTGAATTAGCAATAACATTCTTTTTTATGAGATTATTATTACTTGCGGCATCTCGAAACACGATTAATCCTCTTCCAACAAGTCCATTAGCTAAATTATCGCCAAATGTATTGGTTCCGATATAATTTCCTTGAATGAGATTGTTATGTGAGCCCGTTGTCACCCCAATACGGATCAAGCCGCGTGGATTATTGTTTACACATCCGATAACATTAGTTTCTTCCGAATCAGAAACTGAATCCATATTGCTACCTACTCGATTGTTACTTGAACCACCGGAAATGTTGATAATTGCTCCTGCAACTACTCCAGTTGTACAAATTCTTGTAGTTTTATCAACACCTAAATAATTTCCTGCTATGACATTATTACTGCCCTCAATATAGAGATAGACATTAACTAAGGAGGAGGTTGAACCCATCATAAGATTTCGTTCACCAGAATCTCCAATTCCATCACCATTCGTTCCAAAAATATTATTATTAGATGCCGAATTCATAAATATATCATTACCTCCTGTCTCTACACTTCCAGATACATTAGTACCGAGATAATTTCCTTCAAACCAATTGTTACTTGACGCAGTTAGACTGATGACGTTGACTTTTCGGATAGAACTAATTGCTAACCCCGCAATGTGATTGTTGCCTGCAGTTAAAGAAAAGACTCCAGCAGCAGCATTGTTTCCGTACAAATAAATCTTTAGTCCCGTGTTTAACGTGTTTCCAAATGTAGCAGAATTTCTCGTCGCTCCGCTTTGTGAATAACCATCTATAAATACGCCGGCACTATCGGTTAAGGTTAGATATGATGTCGTGGTGATCTGAAAAAAATCCCCAGATAAGTTATAATTTGGATCAGAATTTGGAATAGCAAAGTTAACGATGTCAGCTCCTACATTAGTATTTGCAGCGACAACTGCCTCTCGTAATGAACAGTCACTATTACAGCTACCATCATTTGTGTCAGCAGTTTTTGTTACAACATAAGTCGCAGCTTTTACCGAATCAATCTTAAGAATTATTACAAATATAAAAACACTGAACGCAAGCATTCTCACTAATAACTTCATAGTAATTATCATATAGAAAGTTGAAAATAATTCAATAAATTACCTTTGTAACTTAAACATTGCACTACATAGAATTGATAATTAAGTTTAACTTTTGACCTACTTTACCTCCCTAATTAAAGTAAAATACTCAATTTACTTCTTAAATCTTTCTCACATGGAACTCAAAATTACGGAGATTATTCAAGCAAAAAAGAACTCTGAACGTGTTAATCTTTTTTTAAACAATCGATTTTGGATCGGTCTTGGAAAAAACGATCTGCTCTCGCTAAAACTCACAACCGGCAAAGTAATAGACGAGGACGAAAAACGTGACATTGAAGCAAGATCTTTAGAAGGCAAATTAAAAGAACGAGCAATTCGTTTTCTACAGTTGAGACCAAGATCAATAAAAGAAGTTCGCGATTACCTAATAATGAAAAACAAAATCGACATAGAAGAAGCCGAAAGTATAATTACGTATCTTCTTGATCGTGAGTATCTTTCCGATGAAAAATTCGCAAAATGGTATGCTGAATACAAGAACTCTGCAAGCGCCAATGGTCTTAATAAAATTAAGATGGAGCTCTTACAAAAAGGTATCGATAAATCAATAATAGCCACGACTTTTGATACCTTAAAAGCAACTGAAAATTTCGATAGTGATCAACAAGAAAAAATACAAGCATTTATCAAAAAAGTATCCCCAAACATTAAGGCAAAGAATGATTACGAATTCAAATCAAAACTAACGCAAAAATTATTAGCGAGAGGTTTTAGATACGAGGAGATAAAGGCACTTATTAAATCGATAAGTATAAGTCCCCGTTTATGAATAAACTACAATAAAAGACTGAAACTTCTTTCGTAACTGTTCAGCAATTTCAACTTTTGCTTTGTCAGCACTATATTCCAGTTTATTCACAGCTGCCACGTAATACATTCGAAATCTAATCATTACCGACTTTATGAATGGACTCTTTTCAACTGTTTTCGATTTTGTTTTATCCATAAATGTATTCATTTTTTCCAAAATATCCTCAGAAAAGCCAAAATGTCCTCGAGCGACGAACGACTCCAAATGAATAAGTGCTGATATTTCTTCAGTATTTATTGTTTGTGACTCAGTCATTTGGTCTAATGATTGAAGAACCAAAGCATCTCTAAATGAAATAATACTTTGTGCAATCCTTTGATTTCTAAAGTAAATATCCATAAGACTAGGATTCCTATTTGGATCAGGCACGATTTCAGACCAAAGTGATCTTTCCAACGTATATGACAAAATCGTAGCTAAGCGCAAATTCCAAGTGGGTGTTGGAATCTCTGCAGCTGCTTCAAACATTGACGCCTTGAATTCGGCTTCAGTTTTAATACTTTCCATACCTGATGTAACAGTTAGAAATCCTTCAGGTATACGTGAACTTGTGAAATCAATACTTGTTAAATTCCCAGGGGTAAGTTTCTCTTCTCGTGACCAATATGGATCCAGAACTGTAAACGCATAATTCCCTTCAGCATTCTTTGTAGTTAGTACTGTAAAGCTATGGAGAGGT
>CAZCKT010000016.1:0-16056 GCA_964499355.1 uncultured Candidatus Saccharibacteria bacterium
CTATACAAGCTACGATTATTTCCAAGCTAACATCATTTGCAGTATCTCTGTTTTCTGAAGCAGATTTAATATTGTCATCGTTTCGAACTATTAATCGTCCGAATAATTTTTTATTTGTATTACTTTCAATTTCATTAGATGAAGTTTCGCTACATTTACTTCCAATTAGAACATTATTTTCCGGATCAAAGTGGCAATCTGCATAACTAATGCCTTGTAATACAGGTGGAATTGTAGGATCGTAAGTCACCTTTCCTTGAATTTTTTGAACAATTGGAGCATTTGGAATCGCTGGAGGTATTATGCCACCGTCGCCGAACGTAGCTGCCCAGTCTTTGTCTTTTGCGTTATAAACGACTTGCACTGCCTCAGTAGCATAATTTCTCATCTTGTCTTGTAACTCGAGCTTTTTGGTTCGTTTTAACGCGTCAAATGTCATTTGTGTCAATGATGAGAAGACGAACGAAACAATGGTTAATGCAACAAGTACTTCGATTAGAGTCATTGCCTTAGAGCGGTATTGCATTGATCTCTCCATTACTCTTTAAACTTAATTTGTATTTAAAAGAGCCACCTGTTCCGTAGCTCATTCGAACAGAAATATCTAAAGGACCTGTTAAGGGTGATTCAATACCAGAGTTGCCGCAGTAAACATGCATCTCACCGTTAATTGACTCATAAATGATAGTTACTGATTCTTTACAAGTCGCAGTTGTTGCAGTTCCGTTACGAATATCTAGAACGATACTTTCTGGCAAATATTGAGATACAGTACCTTCTAATCGCTTAAGTTTGAGTTCTGTTGAATCTTGGCATCGATCTGGTTTCCCTTCTGCTAATGTCCAATCGATTTCAATACACGGATTGTTGGTTGGATAGGAAAGGTAAAAAAATTGGTTTCCTTGTACAACTTTGAGTGCTTTAAACTGTGTCATTCTCCATTGAGTACCTGTCTTTTCAAATCTTATACCAATGCCATGTACCCATTCTTTATCGTTCGAGTTTCGGGTAATAAGCATTGATTTTCTACGAATAATTCTTGCGCTTTGGAGGTATGTTTTTAATTGTTGTTGAGCTACGAATGTATCTCTAGTTCGTGACGACATTCCGGATGAAAGCAAAAGAATAACACCGAAAATGACTAAGACAACAAGTAATTCGACTAGGGTATATCCTTTGATTCTTACGGGGCGGTACATAAGACATCGTACCATTCTTTACCAGGATCCGCCACCACCACCACCGCTTCCTCCCCCGCTGAATCCCCCTCCTCCAAACGATGATCCACTAGATTGAGGTGGTGTAGAAATACTAGCCATACTTGAGTTCATTTGAGAAGACATTGCCGCATATGTTCGAGGTAATGTGTTTGCAAATGGAAGATTGCTATGCATCCATGTTGGTTCATATTGTAATTGTTCCAACACAGGGCCGAATGTGTTAGTCCACTGCTTGTCTAGCTTTAATATAATCGCATAAGGAAGTATTTTTTCAAAATGCGAAATCATCTCTTTCGGATTATTAAAGAATTCCAAACGCTTTAATTCTGCCGTTTTTATGTATTTTTTTATTCCTAATAATTCTCTTGTTACTTCATCACCAATTTTGGTCCTCTGCAGCATAATAAAGCCAAAGAACCATAAAATGATTGAGGAAATCAATAATGCAATAGGCACAAAGATAAATGTATAGTTGGAAGATTGATTAATGAGAACAAATAACACAAACATTGCAACAGTGGTGATGCCAGCATAAGTATAGAATATTTTTTGTTGTTTAGCTGAATCTTTGCTGATGTAATTTGTTGAACTAAATTCAGTAGCAGCTAATTTATTTGCTGTTGAGATATCGCTGTAGACAGCAGTTAGATCATTTATCGTTGAGGAACTTTGAAAATCGTTTGTCAATGTTCTTACTATCTTTTCTACCGAAGCTGGTTGAGTTGCCAAATATTCTTGAAGCGATTTTTGCTGAGTTTCAGAAATTAGCAAAGTAATTTTCTTGTTTTCGTAAGAAATTGTTAAGTGCCCTTTTTCTGCAATACGTATAATTTCAGCTAATGTAGAAAGAGGTAGAGGCCTCATTTCAAGTAACGAAGCAAGGACCGATAAATTTTCCTGTTCAATTTCTTTTGAAGGGATGAATATTGGTGGAATAGCTGTAATCTTATTATCTTTACCGAATTTTCGCCAAGTTAAGAAACCATATATCGCAACTAGCAATGGAAGTATTAAAGGTAAAAATGGTAGAACTTTTTCAATGATTTGTTCAATTAAACTTGGTGGAGTGAATGTATTTGTTGGAAATTTAATGGCGATCGTCATTCCTTCTGCAAGTTTTGTGGAATCGGCTGTTGTTTTAAATGTGGTTTGTCCACTAATTTTTTCGACTTTACACTGTGAACCTGTCGAACCTGCTGTTCCTGTATAGCAACGGTAATCGATACCAGCGTCTGTACCAACTGCAGTTGAGGCTTTGAGAATTGGTATTTCCCATTGATCACCGGTAATGTTTAGGTACAGTTCTTGGTAATCATCAAAGAACCTAATTGCATGCTTCATAGTATAGGAAATCGTGTATTCATAAGCACCGGAGATTACAGCGTCCGCATCACCAATTTTTAGAACTGTGTAGTTTCCACTTGAGGTGCTCTGAGAAACGTTTGTATGGGAATAATCTAAAGATGTATTGATAGTTGAAGGTAATTTTTTATAAGAAACCGACTTAATCGAAATTGGTTGTTTAATTGTTACACCTTTAACGATAATTTCGTTTGGAATCCAGCGATAAATACCGTGCTTTGCATAAGGGAAATAGACAATAATATTTTCTGTAATTGTGGCATCCCCTTTTTTGTTAAACGTTATATCCGAGTGAAAATCAGTAACAATTCCGTTTGCGAGAGAACGTGAATTGTTCAGTGTATCTACTTCTTGCTTTACAGATTCCTGTGTCTGTGAGGTCTGACCAGCTGCAAAAACTGGTAACGGAAATGAAACGAGGATGAAAGTCAGAAATAGAAACAATGCCAGTATTCTTTTTCGGAATGCAACGATCTTCTTATTGTTCATGTCGATGAATTAGAACTCGACTTTAACGTTTTCTTTTTCCTCTTCTGCTGCTGCAAAGAAATCAGCAGGTGTAAATTTCATCATATTTGCAATAAGAACGTTTGGAAATACCTGGATCTTTGTGTTGTAATCGCCAACCGTTGCATTGTAGTAACGTCGTGATTTTTGTATTTCTGTTTCAAGATCAGCTAACTGTGCTTGTAACTGAATAAATGATGCATCTGCTTTTAAGTTTGGATAGTTTTCTGCAACAGCAAAAAGCGACTTCAATGTTGAGGTCATTTCGTTGTTTAATGTCGACATTTCCGCTACTCCACCGGTTGAACCTTGTAGTTTCGTTCGTAATTCTGTAACTTTTGTAAGTACGCCTTCTTCATGCTTTGAGTAGCCTTTTACTGTGTTAACCAAGTTTGGAACCATATCGAATCGTTTTTTGAGTAAGGTTTCGATGTCTGCAGATGCCTCTTTAACGGTCATCTTTAACTGGGTTAATACGTTGTATAAACTAACCGCGAATGCTACTAAGGCAACGGCGATAACTGCGATTCCAAATAATACTGAAGTAAGCATGAGATTCAAAATAACTTAACTACCCTATTATCAGTGTAAACTGCCTGGATGTCAAACTGTCGGAAGAAGTGTATCGAAATCAACATCTTGGGGATTTCTTCCAGTTTCTCTTTGCGTTTTTAATATCGACTGAGCAAGCCCAGTTTCTAATGTATCTTGCATTACTCGTTTGATTGGACGAGCACCCATTCCGGGAGAATAACCGCGAGAAACGATAAATGCAATTGTTTTGTCAGTGTATGTTGATCGAATACCTTGTTCTCCTAATTTCTGTACGAGATCGTTTAACATAAGCACAACAATTTGCTGCAGATGTTCCAATGTTAACGATGAAAATACAAGAACTTTATCAAAACGGTTGATCAATTCAATTTTCAAAACGCTTGGCAACAAGTCAAGAACTTGTGCTTTTGCGGACTCAAATTGTGATGGTTCTGCCCTTAAAAGAATGTCACTACCGATGTTGCTCGTAGCAATTATGATTGCGTTGTTGAAATAGAGTGTTTCATCCTGCGGCGTAACAACAATTCCTTCATCGAATAATCGCATAAACATGTCATGAATCGACGAAGTCGTTTTTTCAAATTCATCAAGAAGTAACAAGGTATAGGGACGTAGTGTTACTTTCTTAAGTTGAGCGATAATGGTTTGAATGTCGGAATCCATTTTGTATTGGGAAAGATCGATTCTAATGAGCGAGAAATCGCTACCAAAATACTCTTTAGCGGTGATTTTCGCTAGTTCTGTTTTACCCACACCAGAGGGACCTAGGAACATAAAGACACCAAATGGACGCGTTGTATTACGAATGTTTGTTTTCGCACGTTGGAGAGCATCGACAATTGCTAATACAGCATCGTGCTGGTTAACATACTTTTGATGGATTCTCTTTTCTAATGTTAGTAGACGTTCAGCTTCTTCTGGTGATGCTTGAGCGACTGGAATATCTGCAAGTGTTTGAATAACTTGTGCAACCAGTTCTCTAGAGAGTTTTCTGCTTTTTGTGTTTGATGCTTGAACTGCTGCTTGTTCTAGTAATTCAACTGCTTTCTTTGGGAAACGCTTATTAGGCTGGTATGTTGCTGTTAACGTAATAATATCTCGAAGTGCTGGTAAGCTAATCGTAATTTTGTACATTCTTTCTAGCTGGTCGATCTTTGTGGTCATTATGGTAAAGGTGTCTTCTTGAGAAACCTGATCGATTCTAATTTCCTTAAATACATCCATAATCGTTGGGAATCTATCTTTCAAATTGGTAAATTGAGCGAATGTCATAGTGCCAACGATTGGAACAGGACTTTGCAATAACAAAGGCATCAAGTAAGACATTGCGGTGCCTTCCCCGCTTCCAGTAGACAGGAGTACTTCTAGGTCGTCAAAATACAGAATTGTACCAACCTGTTTTCTTAGCTCTTCGGATAACTTATTGACTAAATCTGGAAGTCCACCACTCCCCGAAGCAGCAAGCGACAAAAACTTGTTTAAGTCTATCGATTTGATACTCAAATTCTTAAGTGCCGGTGGAATATCTCCTTCGATAATTCTTTGGGCAAGTCCATATATGACGCTACTCTTTCCAACACCTGGATCACCTACAAGAACTGCATTCGCATCATATTCTTTTTGTAAAATACTAATAAGGTTGTTAATTTCCTTCGTATGTCCGACACCATAAATACCCCCGCGAGAGTTTATAACCTCAAGAACATTTGTTGAGATTTTATCGAGAAAAAAAGTAAAACCTTTAACCCATCCATCTGCAATGCCACCCTTTAAAAAGTACGGTTGGTTCAAATCAAAAATATTTGTACGAGATTGATATTGCTCGGTGATAATGTACCATTCAATTGTTTTAACAAACGTTAAAAAGTCTACTTTGTTTTCTTGCAGAACATCTTTTAAGACAGGAAATATTGAGAATAACGCTAGAAGCAAGTGTTCAGGATAAACTTTTCTGCTTTTGGTTTTGATCGCTTGTTCAGTTGCATACATCGCAAACGATTGAATCGAAGTATAATCGTAAACTGGTGCAGTATCATTCGTTAACGCTACAGTCGTGAGTAGCTTCTCAACATCTGGAATTTCAAGTCGAGCGAGCACCCGTTGAATATGCTCATGTCCTAGAATTGTTTTTAATAATAAGCTTGTATCAATATACGTTTTCTTATTCTTGGATTGCAATGAATTTGCCAATAATTCAAATGTTGTAGGATGAAAGTAATCAAGTGGTTGTTGAATGAGGTATTGTTGGAATTGGACCCCTTGTGATTCGATGGAGTGTTTGAGAAAATCGTCGAGCTCCGGATAAGTGACAAGCTGTTTTTTCGCGTCGTAATTGGTTGCTAAGTCATGCCAAAGTACGAGTAACGCTAATGCTGCAATAAAGATTTCTTCTTTTAAGAGAATAATGACAAAACTCGGAATAGTAAACGAAATTTGTCCTAAAACAAAAAATAAATAAAATCCAGCAAATGGAATTGCCAGAAACAGAAGAGTCGTAGCAATAAATCGCTTCATCTTCTTAAATAGATTTTGGCTTTTATAGTTTTTTAATTCGTCTGTTAATTCTTGGAGTGGCAAGAAGAATAAATCGAATTGAGTAATTAAAAATGGTTCAAATTGGGCATCCACAACAACTGCATGGTTGTCATAAAGCTGGGACTTATCCTGGATCTTGTCGTGATATGCGGTAAATACGTTGCTCATGCTTTAAGAAATGGATTGATAATAATAAGCCCGATAATGATTGGTAAGATAGCGAGTTGAATTAAAAGTAATGCTATAAATACAGCAAAAACAATTACAAACAATGATAATGCAATCGGCAAATAGACAGTTTTAATAACAATTCCAACTAACCATCCAGCAATATTGTAATCATTTTTCCATGGTCGGAAAAATCCTTTTACGATAATTCCAAAAGATGTCATATCGTTAACAATGACTATAGATCGACGAAGCAACGCAAACATCGCTAATGGAATATCACCGTACCACCACGCAAAAAAAGAGCGAATAAATTCGAACAGGTTTCCCAATAAGCTGATTGGGTTAGGTTGTTGGACTCGCAATTCCTGAATCATGGGCAGATTCCTGAGGTAAAATATGTTCGGTTTGTGCAACAAATGCAACTCGGTTTAATCCATAATCACGTTGTTCGACAAGTGTTAATCCTGATGGTAATGGTAAGGTCATTTTCTTCGGATATTTCACAATAATAATAGATTTAGGACGCAATAGATGCTTTGCACGATCGACGACTTCAAGCATAAAATCAGTGTATTCGTCTGGTCTCATTGCGCGGAGTTTTGTGAACGGTGGATCTAGAAAAATAATATCAAAAGTTCTGTTCTTTCTGATTGATTTAACCAAAAAATCAATAGAATCCGATTGATACACGACACCCTTATCTCGAATTCCCATTGCGGTAAGGTTTGTCTTTATAATTTCTACGGCTTTCGATGCAATATCGACAAATACAACTTTTCTTGCACCTCTTGATAATGCTTCAATTCCAAAAGCTCCTGTACCCGCAAAAAGATCAAGTATTGCTGCGTCTTCTACGAAATCGGCTAAGAAATCGAATAAACTCAATCGTAAATATCGCTGTGAAGGTCGAACGTCGCCAACAGGGACAAGTAATTTTGCGCGTTTATATTTTCCTGCTGCTATGTAAGCCATACAATAATAAGGATTCCAAGGATTATTCTATAAATACCCGAGTATTTCATTACTGTTAATGTGTGTTTTGAGGTGAAGAGTTTCATAAAGGCAACACCAAGAATTAAAGACATAAGCATTCCTCCAAAAACAACAACTGGTGACAATGTGCTTAATACGGCACCACTTTTAAGGAGTTTTAAAAGGCCAACTGCAGATGCCGCAGCGATTAGTGGAAATCCTGAAACAAATGAGAAAGAAGCGCTTTGTTGTGGGACCAATCCTTGCCAAATTCCAGCGAGTGTTGTTATTCCACTTCGAGAAGTTCCAGGTATGAGTGCCAAAACTTGAGCTAAACCAATTTTAAGCGATTGTACCCAAGTCAAATCTTTCCAACTCGTTATAGCGACTTGTTCCCTTTTGTTGTAGTTAACAGCAGTATGCCACATAATTCCGCCCCAGAATATTTGATTGATTGCAACGACAATTGGTGAGTAAAAAATTGCGTCAATACCATCAGCGAACAATAATCCAACTACTCCAGCAGGAATGATTGCGGCGATGAGTGCTGGCCAAACTTTACGCTCTTTGAGTAAACCAATAAATGTTGGAGCAAAAACAATTAAAATTGCTAATGCTGTAGGAAGATGAAGAAATGCTTCAAGTCCATGTTCTGAGATGTCGTATAACCATTCCGTAACGATTAAATGGCCACTACTTGATATTGGAAGGAATTCGGAAATTGATTGGATAAAGTTGAGTAAAAAAAATGCGAATGTCATGTGCCTATGGTATCACACCGTGTGGTACAATTGAAACAATGACGAAATCGTCGATTATCTTCACCGCGGCAGGCTCTGGTGGCCATATTTTCGCGGCAATTGCCACATTGAAAGCATTCACGACTCTCTACCCATCACAAGCAAAAGATTTGGTTTTTGTTGGAAGTACATTAACAATGGAAGGTGAAAAACACCAGTTACCAATGGAAGAACGATTGTGTAATCGTATGGGAATTCCGTTTCGCAAGATCCGAATGGGTAAATTACAGCGTCAACTTAGTCTCAGATCATTTAAACTTGCCTATCAAGTTGTTTTAGGATTTATAGACGCATTCAAATTGATTAAAGAGCTTAGACCTTCTGTCGTAGTTGCGTTCGGTGGTTACGTCGCGTTACCAATGGTAATTATAGGAAAACTATTTGGGGCAAAAATTGTTTTACACGAACAAACAAGTAATATCGGACTTACCAATCGATTGTTGCAATATTTTGCAGACACAATTGGTGTCACTTTCGAAGCTTCGCAACGATATTTTAAGAGACCGACAAAAGTAGTCGGGAGTCCAACAATGGAACACATCTATTCTATTTCTACATACGAACATTTACTCGCATATATAAAGAAAGAAAAGAGTAAGTTATTAGATGAGCCTGATTATCTTGAGAAATTACAGTGGATTAAAGCAAATCAAGGCCAGATTCCCATTCTTTTAATGAGTGGTGGTAGCCAAGGTTCACATTTCCTTAATGAACAAATTAAAATGATTCTGCCAGAATTGTTGAAAGAATCTATTGTGATTATGCAGGTCGGTGAGAATGAACAGTATAACGATTACAAAGTATTAACTGATCTCGTTTCAACATTAACGCCTGAGTTACAAAAGAACTGTATTATTCGAAAATTCGTATATGAAGAGTATGGATTCTTGATGAAAACAGCTGATGTCTTTCTTGGAAGAAGTGGTGCAAATACAGTATATCAAGCTGGTATGAATTCACTTCATTCATTATTTGTACCAATTCCTTGGGTAACAAGAAATGAACAATATACTAATGCAATGATTCTGCAAGAGAAAGGATTTGCAACAATAATCGAACAAGCACATTGTACTCCAGAGGTACTACTTGAGGAAATTAAAAAGAACTTTGCTCACATTTATCCGACGGAATCTGTTCAGGAAAATGACCATACAGATTTGCATGATACTCCCCTATTTCCGTTAGACGCTGATAAAAAAATGGCTCTTGAAATTAGCAAGTTGGCTGCGATATAATCTAGCAGTAAATATTGACACTGCTAATTTATTTAAAGAAACTATGAATAATAACGAAGAACGTATAGATATTCTCTCTTATTTTTCACAGCGTGCAAAGGAAATATTAGGCAGGACTATCGAGCTTTCTAAGGCACGAGGCGCTACATTTGTCGATACGGAGGATTTACTTTTACAGGTCGTTTCAGATGATGTAGTTGAAAGAATTCTTAAGGAACTTGGTGTCAATACAAACCTACTGCAGGAATATTTAGAATCGAATGTTTCTTCGGTTAGGAATGCAGGAAACATAGGACAGATAGATCTCTCCCCACGCATGAAACAGGTGTTACAGTTAGCTTTTCAAGAATCAATAGAACTTGGTCACAGTTATGTCGGTCCAGAACATCTGCTACTTGGCATTTTACGTGAAAATGATGGATTTGGTGCGCGGACACTTCAGAAATATGGTGTCTCGATGATTACAGCTCGTCAAGCTGTTCTGAAAATAATTGGAAAGGGTGACGAGCAAGGTGAGCATGCTGCAAAAGTTACCGAGCCTCCAACTCTGGATAAGTATTCACGCAATTTGAGTAATCTCGCAAAGAAAGGAGTTGTTGATCCTGTTATCGGTCGTAATGATGAAATTACTCGACTCATTCAAATTCTCATTAGGAGACGTAAAAACAACCCAGTATTAATCGGTGAACCTGGTGTCGGTAAAACTGCAATTGCAGAAGGACTTGCGCAGAGAATAGTTTCTGGAGATGTTCCTGACGAATTAAAGGAAAAAGAAGTTAAAGAGTTGGATCTTGGTGCCATGATTGCTGGGGCAAAATTCAGAGGCGATTTTGAGGAACGCGCAAAGAAAATTCTTGATGAGTTACAAAAATCAAATGGAAAAGTAATACTTTTTATTGATGAATTGCATACTGTTGTCGGTTCGGGAGCACAAGAAGGACAAATGGATTTAGCCAACATGTTAAAACCAGCGCTCGCAAGAGGTGAATTCCAAATAATTGGCGCTACCACGTTGTCAGAATATAAAAAATACATTGAAAAAGATGCTGCATTAGAGCGCCGATTCCAACCAATATTAGTTGAAGAACCGACAGTACACGCTACTATTGGTATATTGAAAGGTGTGCGAGATCGATACGAAGCATTTCACAAAGTAACTATTGAAGAATCTGCGATTGAAGCTGCTGTTAACTTTTCTGACAGGTATATTAAAGATCGATTTTTACCAGATAAAGCTTTCGATATACTTGATGAAGCATGCAGTATGATGAAAATAGAATCGCAATATGAGCCTGAATCGATACGTGAATTTAAAGGACAGGTAAAATCACTAGAAAAAGAACGAGAAGCCCTTACACGGGCACAAAAATTTGAAGACGCATCACGGATTAAACAACAAATTGAAGAACTAAAAGAAAAATTATCTCCTCTTGCCGAAGAATGGGAAAAGAAAAAATCAAGAGGTGCACCAATTGTTACAGTTGATACTATTGCCGCAATATTATCAAGGATGACTGGTATTCCAGTTCATCAATTACAGCAAGGCGAAAAGGATCGATTGTTGGCACTTGAATCATTGCTACATAAGCGAGTTATTGCCCAGGAAGAAGCAATCAGTGCAGTTTCAGAAGCAATTCGAAGAGGACGTGTTGGATTAACTGACCCAAAGAGACCAATTGCCTCATTTCTATTTCTTGGTCCAACAGGCGTCGGTAAAACTGAATTAGCAAAAGCTCTTGCCGAATACATTTTTGGCGATGAAGAATCCATAATTAGATTGGACATGTCGGAATTTATGGAGTCTTACAGTGTTTCAAAGCTTATAGGTTCTCCACCAGGTTATGTTGGCTTTGAAGATGGTGGGCAGTTAACTGAGAAAATTCGAAGACAACCATATTCTATTTTATTACTTGATGAACTTGAAAAAGCGCATCCTGATGTTTTAAATATTTTACTGCAAGTACTTGATGATGGACGACTTACAGACGCGAAAGGAAGAACCGTTGACTTCAAAAATACTATTATAATTGCGACGAGTAATATTGGTGCATCAATGATGCTGGATTACGCCCAGCGCGAGATTCGAAAGAAAAACGACTGGGAGGAACTTTCCAAATCTGTAACGGATTTATTGAAGAAATCTTTTAGACCAGAATTTTTAAATAGAATCGATGAAACGATATTATTCCATCCGCTTGATAAAGAACAAATTGCCCACATTGTGTCACTTCAACTTGACAGAGTGGTTCGATTGTTAGCTGCTCAAAAGATTAGCGTATCCTTTGACGATTCGGTAGTGTCAATGATCGTTGACAGAGGTTTTGAGCCTGAATTCGGGGCTAGACCGGTTAAGCGAACCATACAAAAATTTATCGAAAATGAATTAGCGCTTCAAGTACTACATGGAAAAATAAGTGAAGGAAGTGAATTAAAAATTTCCTTCAAAAAAGGAGCACTCGTAATCGAGAAGTTGTCAGCTTAATCCAAGATCACTTCTACACTTCCTGCTCCAACACTAATGTTGACGCGAGTTGTTGCAAATGGAGAGGTTTCAAACTCGCCTTTTGCTCCTAAGCCGCTAAACTTTTTTGCGACGATTCCACTTTCAGAAGATACCTTTACTTCACCTGCTCCTAGGGCGTAGTTGACTTTAATATCCTGAACACCATGTAGTCTGAAAATTGTCTTGCCTGCGCCAACTCGAACCTCTATTTGTTTTGGTATCGAAAGACCTGTTAGGTCGCTTGTTAATTCACCTGCTCCAACATTTGCGGTAAGTGAATCTAATGATGCTTGGTTAAGCGTTAATTTCGCATTACTAGCTCCCAGTGAAATGTCTATGGATGTTGGAATTTTTGACGTCCCCAATTCAATATCGTATCCAACTGAATCACGAAGAGACGAAAACTTATACCCATTTGCACTAGAAGTATTTGCGACATGTAGGTTAAGAATTCCGTTGTAGAGTGCTTTGTCGATTGATAGATTTTTTGGACCTTTTGTTGTGACGTAGTTAGTATTGTCAGAATCAGTAATTGTTGCCGATGTTGCACCTAATGAAATCGTGTAAGCCAGTTTAGTAACACCAGTGTATTCTGTCGCTTCAACTTTTTGTTCGATTGTTTCAACAGTTTCTGTTTTCTGAGGAGTTGTTCCTGGAAGTTCTTTGACAAAGACCAACGTGCAAATAATAGCAACCATGAAAAGGATATCAATGAATATGCCAGATGCTTTACGTTGCGTTTGCGCTCGTATGATTGTTTTTAATCCTGAAACAATTAATAAGACTGGCCAATACGCTAAGAGCAATTGCAGAACTTTGCCTCCATCAATAATGTTTGAAGTAATGAGTAACGCAAGTGAGCCTATAAATAGCAAGTCCAATCCAAGTGAAACTGAATGATACGAGTTTGCTTGTTTCTTCTCTGTTGTTTCGTTATTCATTTTTGCCCTTCGTTAAAATCATTAATCCGACGCCAATGATGAATAGCGGCCATAATGATTTAAAGAATACGCTGAAGAAAGAACCAATATCAAATACGCCAAAGTTGTTTCCCAAAAACATAAAACCAAGAAGAATAACGATAAAACCAGACCATGTTTGAGAGTTTCGTCGTTTCGCAACATTTTCAACTTGCGAAGCAACATTTTCTACCGTTTCTTCAAAATTCTTTCCGTTTTCCTTGAGAATTTCTTGCGTCGATTTATTTACGCTTTCTTTTTCAGGAAGTATAAAGGTTAAAATCAAGTAGGCTAATACTCCTGAACCACCAGAAATTGCTAATACTACAAAAAGTAGTCGAATAAAAACAGGATCGACTGAAAGATATTCTGCAATACCTGCACAAACACCAGAAATCATTCTATCTGTTGACGACTTAGTAAGTTTCTTTGGAGCTGTCGATTGTTCTGCTGTAACAGGAGTTGTTTGAACTGGAGTCGCCTGCTCAGCTGTTGTTGCTGTCTCGGTAACTACATTTTTTTTTGCTTTTTTCGTTGGCATAGTATTAATTATTATTTAAATATTTTACTTGATCTAATGTTTCTTCGTTAAATGGTTCCTTGAAAAATGCTTCGAGCATTTCTTGAGAAAGTGATTCAGATGTATATCTTAAGCTAAAGCAGAGAATATTGGCATTGTCCCATTTTTTCCCTAACCTCGCAGTCTCTGAATCCCACGTAAGAATAGCACGAGCATTTGGTTCTTTGTTTGCTGCCATACATACACCGGTACCACTCCAACAACAACCTATTCCAAAATCAAACTCGCCTGCACCTACACGTTTTCCGATTTCTCGACCAATTTCAGCCCAGTGCCATTTGGATTCTTCTTTTGCTAAGTGACCAACAAGGGTAACTTCATGATTATTATCCTTTAACCATGAAATAATTGCATCTGTTAATACCGTTTTCTCGTCACTTCCAAAAAGAATTCGCATAACCAATAATAGCACTATTTTATTGCTTTTGTTGAGGACTGAAAATTTTAACCGAGGATACTATTTGCTCAACTTCATTGACTTCATTTGCATCGGGTGGATTAGCGAAATTTGCCTGTATTTGATAAAGTGTATCGTTTTTCTGAAATATGTATCGATACCAAATACTTGTTCCAGAATCGTATGTTATGGATTCTATTAGTCGAAAAATTTTTACTTGATCTACGTACAAAATGGTTGAGTATTGGTCAAGATAGTCTTGAGTCGGAATATGGTCATCTGATCTTTGGGTATATTTTGTGACAGTTACATCTGAAAGCGTTTTGTAAAGATTATCTTTCTTGGGAAGTAAGACAATTTTTAATGATTCGATACCTTGGGAAGTTTCTTCGCTTACAGTTAATTTCTTGTTATTATAAGTAAAACTGATACTGTTATCTTCACTTGAATAAGTACTAGTTATGTTCTCAGTGTCTTGATTAAAAAGCTCCTTATTTGTTGAATTTTTTTGAATGAGCAGTAGTGTAACTATTGCACCAGCAATCAAAATGCCTAGTATAAAGAAGAATTTTTGACGTGTATTAAATTTCTTAATAGGTGAAATCTTATGCATGTTTTATTCTGCCTTGATACGCTAAATACGTCAACTCGAAGTAATTACATTTGACTTGGGGTATAGATCCCTACATTATTTGATAATTTGCCGAGGGAGGGAGTCGAACCCTCACTCCTTTTGGGAAGGGGATTTTAAGTCCCCCGTGTCTGCCATTCCACCACCCCGGCGCGGAGTCAAGTTGAAACGTTATTTAGTAACGCTATTCTTCAATTTGCTAATGAGTATTATATACGATTCTACTGGTTCTGCGAAGTCCTTGTTCCACTCTTTTGCATTTTCAAAGCTTTTTTGAGCTTCTGGATATTTTCCTTTATTGTATTCGATGACACCGATGTCATAACTTAACTCCCCAGCAAGTGATAGATTTGAATCATTTGATACAACCTTTAGTGCTGCATTGTATTTCTCAAGTGCAAGATCAACATTGCCTATTCTTTCATATAAATTTCCGATATCTCGCTGCCCTACTGCATCTTCGGCAGGAATTTGTTTCGCTAATTCGGCTAATACTTCAGTTGCCTCTTTTGATTTTCCTAGTTCTGAAAGTACAACGACATAGTTTTTCATGTCGAGAGTCCTAACGTTGTATTCTTTCCATAACTTTTCGTAAATTGTTGCCGCTTCTTTATATGAATCGTTAGCTGCGAAAAGTTTTGCTTGCTGATTAAGTATTTCTTGTGTTTTTTCTTTCGATCCAGAGTTTTTTTCTAATGCTATTTTGCAGATATCTAGACTTGATTGTTCAGTCGAAAGATTCGCACTAATGATACAGTGGTAATACGCATAATCCGCATTGTCGCCATTGTATTGTTTGTATTTTTCTAAGATTGGAGTTGCATCTTGAAATGCAAGTTTTGTTATCAGTTCTTCAACTTGATGCTGGTAATTTGTATAACGCTCCATAATCGGTGTTATTCCAGTTCTGTAAACATAAGTACCTGTTCCTAAAACAACAACCATAAACACTACATATACCAACGTGAAAATTGAAAGTAATGCTGTTGGTTTTTTTTCAATCTTTGCAATGGTAATGCCAGAAAGCTTTGAGCTAATTACTGATTTTTTCTTGATAATCATAACTAATGTATAAGGGAAAAGTACAATGTCCCAGAATCTCCCGATAATAGTTTTTAAAAATACTCTCCACAATCCAATTTTACCGGTTGATGTAAACGAAGTCCCAAAGAGTCTTTGTCCTAGTGTTTGGGAGAATATAGTCGGAAGGATCCAGAAATAAATCAAATATGCGACAGTTACTATTCCGTAAACTAGTAAAAGCGTTGGAACAAGGGAGGTCTGAAGATAGGTGTTAATGAGTGAAATATCATTCTCTTGTCTATAAATGATGATTAATCCGACAATAGAGATCACTCCAAGAAGTGAAAAATAAAACAAAATATCTAGTATCGCTGCGAAGATTCTTTTCATACTTGGAGTGTAACACAGTGGTTTTGTCTTGACGAGATGGAAGGGGATAGTGAATAAATGGTGATGGCGGGATTTACTTAAAAGTTCTTAAACGTAGTGGTTTTGAAAGGCAAAGCAAACGTACCGGTCGAACATTTCGACTTCAAATTTTAATTCAGAAACTCAAGTTCGAACCTTATCTCCTGTATACCCAGATATTCTGGCTACACAGGTGAT
>CAZCKT010000017.1:0-16023 GCA_964499355.1 uncultured Candidatus Saccharibacteria bacterium
TTATATGTTGGCTCCGCTACCTTAGTGGAATTGAAAGAAAAGAAAGACCGAATCGACGACGCACTTAACGCAACTCGAGCAGCTATTGAAGAAGGAATCGTTGCAGGTGGTGGAGTTGCATACTTCGATGCTGCCGAAGCATTAACAAAAGTTAAAGTTGATAACCAAGACCAACAATTCGGACTTGATATCCTCAAGAAAGCATTACATGCATCAGTCAGACAAATTGCAATCAATGCAGGTGTCGAGCCAGGTGTCGTTGAATCAAAAACTGGAAAAGGAACTGGTTACGACGCAAAGAGTGACCGATATGTCGATATGATTAAAGAAGGAATTATTGATCCAGTAAAGGTTTCTCGACTTGCATTAACCTATGCCGCATCTGTTGCAAACATGATTTTGACTACAGAAGCAGTCATCGTTGAAGAAAAAGAAAAGAAAGAAGAAGCACCAAACTCAGGAATGGGTGACGGAATGGGAATGATGTAGAGGAGATTATTCGATAGGAATTGGTCGGAAACTACGTTGATCTGATCCCCAAATTACGCCGAAATTCATGTCATAAGCACCTGGACCAACTAAAATTGAGGATTCGACATTTGCTCCAGGATGAAACAGTGCTAAGCAAAATCTATCTTGTTTTCGATATGCATCTACCCTAGTTGTAATAACACTTGGTAGAATAGAAAGTTCGGTTGCTAATTGTTTGTCAGTCTTTTCTGAATAAAGTTGCTGCATAAGAATCTTGCTTACCTTTGTTTTATTATCATCCTCATAACCTTCAGGCTGGTTTGATAATTGATACGACACGATTCTGCTCCCTAATGCCAATACCTCTTCTTCACTTAACGGCGGAATCAACGTACCTAATAACATTTTCTTTTTGCCCTTTTGATCAGCATGAAGTTGAACAGCAACTGCAATACAAATAGCATCGTCAATTGTTAAATTTGCCTCTGTACCCCACTTTTGCTGCTGACGATATACAATATCAGCGACATGACAAAGCACTTTGTTTCGCTTATTTTTATCTTCAAAACATTCCATTAAATGAAGTGATTCACAGTTTTCTAGTAATGGCATTACCGCTTTAGCATACTTTTCATTTCTTGATGCAACAGCTTCTGGTAAATTGATACGATATGCATTTTCAACCGTCACACTGGGAGCGATTCTTTTTACAGTCTTTGTAAATACATTTCGTTGTTCTTCAGAAATATCTATGGTCATAATGAATTATACCATTTTTAATATAGGACAACTCTAGTATTCCGCTATAATACTGAGTGGTATCAACCGAATTTCAACAACTCATCTGGGACTTTTATCGAGCAAACAAGCGATCCTTCCCATGGCGAGACACAAACAAACCTTATGAAATCCTTGTGTCCGAAATAATGCTTCAACAGACGCAAACACATCGAGTTATACCAAAATACTTGGCTTGGCTTGAACAATTTCCATCAGTAGAAGAATTAGCGAACTCATCCCTATCAGATGTTCTTCGACTTTGGAGTGGACTTGGGTACAATCGTCGGGCAAAATTTTTATGGGAAGCAGCTAATAAAATATTAGAATTCAAATCATTTCCTGATACGTTTGAAAAGTTACGCGAATTGCCGGGAATCGGAGAATATACTGCAAATGCAGTACTTGCCTTCGCATTTAATAAACCAACGATTGTGATTGAAACCAACATACGAACTGCAATTATTCATCATTTTTTTACAGAAAGAACAGAAAAAGTAAGCGACAAGGAAATTAAGCAAATACTCGAATTAGTTGTAAGTAATGAGGATCCACGTAATTGGTATTACGCACTCATGGATTACGGCAGCTGGTTAAAGGCAGAAGGGATCGATCATTTTCACAAACAAAAATCATATTCAAAACAGAAACCATTTAAAGGTTCAGAACGATTTGTTCGAGGATATCTTCTCCGAGAAGTATTGCAACTGGAAAAACTTGATATTTCGACCGTACTTCTTCCAGGATATTCGCAGGAAACTATACAAAAAGTAGCAAACGACCTTGTGAAAGAAAAACTTGTAAACCAGGTAAAAACTGGAATTATTGGCGTCGTGTAAAATACTCATATGGCAACAATAGTGATTCTTCCAGGATGGGAACAAACCAATAATGAATGGCAAGCTGCGCAAGACGCCTTCGGGGAAATACACACAGTTATTCTAGAATTTCCAGGATTTGGTGATACCCCATTAATCAACGATTCATGGGGTATTCCAGAATATGCAACGTATATTGAAAATGAAATTGCAAAGCTCGAACTTTCAGACGTAATACTTCTAGGTCACTCATTTGGTGGCAGAGTCGCTTCGCTTATCGCAAGTAAGAAACCAACTTGGCTAACCGCACTGATTCTTTATGGAGCTCCCAGCATTTATAGACCGACAAAAAAGACAAAAGCAATTTCTGCGATTGCAAAATTTGCAAAAAGCCTTGGATTTAGCAAGAAATTAACACCTAACAATGAATTAAAAGCAGCCGATGCTAAAGGACTCGGTACAATTTTTAGAAAAGCCATTTCATTCGACCAAACGACATTTCTCCCAGCTATCTCTGTTCCAACACTACTCCTATGGGGATCTGAAGATTCAGAAGTCCCAACCAGTATTGCAAAAGAAATGCACTTGCTTATAAATAATAGTATTCTCGATATTATTGAACATGCAGGGCACAATCTTCATTTAACTCATCACAACATTTTTTATGGCAAAATTAAAAAGTTTATTGAAACTGTGTAATACAGTTTTTCCATTCGGAGATTTCTTATACATTCTTCAGCTAGAGGAATATTCGACGAAAAGATTACTTAAATGGTTACCAAAATTCTTTTTTCGACGTAACATTCAAGTTCGAGATTCTTTAGTGCTTACAAAACGAGCCTTAATCACATTACTAGTGAGTGTTGCCATATGGCTTGGCGATTTAGGTATCGCGATATATTTACTTCGAAACAGCCTAGTACTCGGGATTATCACCGTTATTGTATTTTTGCTGATAATTCCATTTTATGTGTTGGTAGCGAATTTTCTTTTCTCCTTGTATGAGGAAATTCCGAAAAAGAAAATTCGCGCTTTAGCAGCAAAAAGAATCTCAGCAAACAAAGCGATGAAAGTCGTAGCGATTGCGGGTAGTTACGGAAAAACTACAGTAAAGAACTTTGTGCAACAACTTACAAAAGCATCCTTTAAAACACAGATGATTCCTGGAAATATTAATACACCTGTAGGAATAGCCAATTGGATTATTCGAAATCTAAATACCGATACAGAACTTTTAATTGCAGAGGTTGATGCATACGAAGTTGGCGAGATAGCACGAAGCTGCGATATGCTACAAGCTGATATTGCGGTACTTACGAATATCGGTGACCAGCATTTGGAACGGTTTGGTACCAAAGAAAAACTTGCTATTGCCTTAAGTGAGGTTTTCTCACACTCAAAACAACAAAGTTTCATGATAACCAACGAATACACAAAAAAAGAAATTATCCTTGCTAGTGATCGTAAAGAACAATTACATTTGATATATGACGAAGAAACAGTAACCTATCAAAACCTACAAATTTCGCTACCCCAACTTTCAGCGAGTAATAAAACAAACCTGCTTTTTGCTCTTGCAGTAGCCGAAAAGCTTGGCGTAGTGTATACATTTATTAATGAATCTCTCGGACATTTGGAACTTCCTGAGCGAAGACAGCAGCAAACAACAGTTTTGGGATACGATGGTATCGATGATTCTTACAATATCAGCTTTTCTACTGCAAAAATGGCTATTTCTACAGCATTAAACCTAGCTAAAGAAAAACATAAAAAATTATTAGTCATTACTGCAGGTATTCCAGAACTGGCTCAAGAAAATAAAAGTAAAAATAGAGAGCTTGGTAAATTACTCCAAGAATCGGCCGATTATACAATAATCTTAAACAGTGATTTTTCACACGAGATTGCATCTGGATTCACTTCGAAAGAAAAATATATCGTTGTACCTACACTGAAAGCGTTTCTTAGTAAAGAATCACAAAACTTTAAAAATACTGACTGGTATTTGCTATTTCAGCCTGAACTTAACGATCTGTATTATTAGCTTTTAACGAATTTTTCCACGATATCTGACTTGTAATCCAATTCCATATTTTTTCGTTGTTCCGCATCAAGTACCGATTGTTCGATTACATCTGTTATCTGATCCTTGAATTGAAGGCCTGCAGCCTCCCAAAGATAAAACGATAATGAGCCCGGAATTGGGTTGATTTCAGTTAGATATAATTCCCCGTCTTCTGCTGCCATAAAATCAATACGAACTAATCCTTTGCAACGACACACAACATACGCTGTTCGTGCTAAAGATTGAATTTTATCTCGTAATTCATGAGAGATTTTAGCTGGTAACTCTCGATCTAGCGATGCCATTCCACTTCCACCGACTTTTTTCGCACCTCTTTCATATTTATCAGCAAAACTAAGAATTTCATCTTTGGAAACTGGTCGTTCTACTGGACTTGCTTCTAACTCACCACGAATACTGCGTACTGAGCAGTTATACTCTACAAACTTTGGAATGAATTTCTCAACCAATAATTCAGTATCTACATATGATGCTTCTAATAGGTATTTTTGTAACTCCACTTCAGTATGCGCAACATGAATACCAATACTTGACCCTAAATGCACTGGTTTTACAATTACTGGCAACCCTAATTCTTTAATAATGTTTTCTGCGTCTTCTTCATATGTAGTTTTCAATTCCCTTGAAAAAATACAAACTCCTGGAACGGTTTCGATCCCAACATTTGAAACGGCTTCTTTTGTCAGTTGCTTGTTCATCGTTATAACCGAACCTTCGGAACCAGTTGATGTGAATGGAATCCCCACGGATTCAAGCAATCCTTGAATAGATCCGCTTTCTCCTAGTCCACCATGAAATGCTAAATACGCCGACTTTGGATATATTTTCTGACCGAAAATGCCACTAAGTAAAATGTATCCACCTTTTTCATCTCGACCAAAGGTTACTGATTCTCTTCGCTTCTTCAAAAATTCTTTACGGCCACTAATATTTCCAAGGTATAGAAATTCACCTTTTTTCGTAACATAAATTGTGTATGGCGTATATTTTGTTCGATCAATATGTTCGACAATTTGTAACCCAGAGATAACAGAAACCTCGTGTTCTGGAGAAATTCCACCAAAGAGAATAAGTACTGCATGCTTCTCAATTGTAGCCATAGAAGGAGAATTATTTTAGGTGATTATTCAAGTGTAACACACAATAAAAATTCATAACTGTCCCCCTTGTTTTATATGCTACAATTGAAACAATGAAGCATTTTCCACAATTTCAGGGTAAAAAAGTCCTTGTATTTGGGCTCGGATTAAATGACGGTGGTCTTGGGATGGTAGACTTTTTCCTAGACCAAGGTGCTGTAGTAACCGTTACTGACGGCAAGACCGAAGAACAACTTGCAACAACTATTGCGAAAATTAACGAAAAGGGTCTGCCTGTAACCTATCACCTAGGTGGGCATGTAGAAAGTGACTTCACTGACAACGACTTAATCATTAGAAATCCCGCAATAAAACCAGATAATCAATACTTAGAGATAGCACGCAAAGCTGGTAAGCAAATTGAGATGGAGATGTCTTTATTTTACAGTCTTGCGCCAGGAAAAATTATTGGCATTTCCGGAACAAAAGGTAAATCAACAACAACAACCCTAACCTATCTTTTTTTAAAAAAACAATATGGTAACCGAGTTGTACTTGCCGGGAATATCGGGAAAAGCGCTATACGTGAATTACCAAATTTAACTGAAGACTCAATTACCGTTTTAGAAATCTCTAGTTTTCAACTTGATGCACTCAGAGAAGCTCAACGATCTCCACATATTGCTTTACTTACAAACATTTATGAAGACCACCTCAATTGGCATAACGATTTAGCCGATTATGAAGATACCAAAAAAGCTCTATTTAGGTACCAAACATCTGAAGATATCGCATGTTTTAATCTCGATGATAATAAAATAACGGAACTCTTTCGAGATTCAGAATCGACAAAAGCAAAAAGAATCACCTTTTCATCAAAAGATACGACCGCGAACTACTTTAGAGATGGCACAGAGATACGAGAAAACGGCAAAAAACTAATAACGCTAGAAAAGTTACAGGTAGATGGCGAACATAACTTCCAGAATGCATTAGGGGCAATTTCTCTGGTTCGTCAACTTGGAGTTTCGATTGAATCGATACAGCACGTCATTGAGACATTCACTGGTGTTGAAGGAAGAGAACAGTTAATCCGCGAAATTAACGGCGTTAAGATTTACAATGACACGACGGCAACCGCACTTGAATCAATGATTGTCGCAATGAAAAGGTTCGGACCAAACAATCATCAAAAGATCATCATGATTTCAGGTGGTATGGACAAAGGAGTCGATTATTCTGCAATCGCACCATATTGGGAAAAAGATCTCAAAGCACTTGTCCTGCTCGAAGGGACCGCATCCGAAAAGATTGCAACTATTATGGAAGGAAAAGCGACACCAGTTTTTAAGTTTTTTGGTAAATTCGACGACGCAGTACAAAAAGCATTTTCACTTGCTGAATCAGGCGACATGATGATTCTGTGTCCAGGAGCTGCGAGCTTTAATATGTTTGTTAACGAATTTGATCGTGGTCGCCAATTTACGGAATTAGTTAACAAATTGTAGTAATGCATAGTACTAGAGAGGAACTATCTGTTCGACTACCAGCACTAAAAAATGTACATTTTATAGATAAAATTATTCCACAATTACTTTCATGAATTATTCAGTAATCAAAAAAATTGCCTGCATTGGAATTGGTGGAAGTGGCGTCTATTATGTCGCAAAATACTTTTTACGTCTTGGTGTGGAAGTATATGGATTTGATATTGCGGAAAGTGAAAGAACAAAGGAATTACAAGCATTAGGAGCAAAAATCATATACAGTAATCCGAAAGAACCATTAGATTCCGATACATCACTTTATATCTATTCACCTGGCCTTCCCAACGAAATACTTGCACAACTTGAATCGCAGAACTCGAATATTCAACACAAGGATACAGGAGTTTGTACTTCGGAAATTATTCACGATTATGAACATGGTAATCTTACCGAAAAAGAGAAAGAAGCCTTCGAATTCTCTGAAATTTCACCACTCTACACATTGGATCAATCAAAGATGACATATATTGCGGTAACTGGGACAGATGGAAAGACTTCAACTTGCAGTATGGTTTTTCATCTACTTTCAAAACTTGGATACAAACCGGGACTCGTTTCAACGGTTTCAGCAAAGATTGGGAACGAAACGATTGATACAGGATTTCACACAACAACCCCAACGTCACAAGAATTGTTTAAACTCATCAAAAGGATGGAAGATGCAGGCTGTACACACGCAATCATCGAATCAACATCACATGGATTAGCAATGGGCAGATTAGCGGGTCTCAAGTTTAAAGCTATCGCTTACACAAACATAACATCCGAGCATCTTGATTATCATAAAACCTGGGAGAATTATTATTTAGCAAAAGAAACGCTCCTCACGGAACACACGACATCAGAAAGTATCGTATTTCTAAACAAAGATGATGCAAAATCATTTACACGATTACAACAAACCGCACAAAAATTGGGACGTACACATCTAACGTATTCTGTAACTGATGCAAACGCGAGTTTATTTGCAAATTCGATAAAAGAAAATCCTGCTATTTCATTCACCATAGAAAAAACTGAAGTTACCATTCCAATCATTGGTAGGTACAATGTTTCAAATGCGCTTGCGGCAATCGGCATAGCTTCACAAATTACAAATAAAAGTTCTTCGGAGATTGCCCCCCTACTCAATGATTTTCAAACGGTTACAGGAAGAATGCAAATTCTTCAAACTACTCCATTTACGGTAATTGTTGATTTCGCACATACAGCAAATGCGATAGAACAAGCACTAACGACACTTCGAGGGATTATTCACCAAGGTAAAAAACTTATTGTTGTATTTGGTTGCGCTGGCAAACGCGACGATTCAAAACGAATTCCCATGGGTGCCGTCGCTGGAAAATTAGCTGATATCACTATTGTTACAGCCGAAGATCCAAGATCCGAAAAACTAACAGCAATCAATGACTTAGTCGAACAAGGTTGGAAATCGACCTCATCATCAGAAAAAGAATTAATCCGCTTTGATGACGAATCGCTTTTGGTAGATGTCCGAAGACAAGCAATAAGAAAAGCTATAGAAAAGGCAAACCCAGGAGACATTATCATAATTGCCGGAAAGGCTCACGAACAATCTCTTTGCTTTGGTCAAACGGAGTATCCGTGGAGCGATATTACGGAAACGATCAAACTTTTAGAAGAAAGTCACTAATCCTATTTCTTTTTCTTCTTCTCTACTGGTTTTGTTTCTGGTTGAACTGGTGCTGGGGTTGGCGCTGGGGCAGGCAAGACAGATTCATCTTTTTCTGGTTTAACCATCTGCCAAATTCCAATTGCAATCAAAGCGATTCCAAACAAAATAATACAAACTCCTTGATTTTGAATAGGTTGTCCAAGTGTTTGTTTTAGAATTTCGACATGGGTTAATCCATTGCCAAGAAATGCGATCGGAAGTCCACCAAGCAAAACGATTAATCCACTCGCGACAAAGTTTATACCCGCTGGAGTAAAGAGCAATGCCATAAAGAGTGCCGAACAAATCAACAATACCCAAGAAAGAATGAGACTGGTCGACCCCATAACTTTGAGCTGCATGACACTTTTTTTCGCAAGTTTTCCACTTTCACTATCTTTCGTATATGAAACAAGAGGAAAACCTTTTGTTAAGATATCTTTAGCTCCAACATCTGTAGTCAACTTTTTTGCTGCAGCATCGTATGTTTGTGTTGAAACGACACCAAATGCGCACTGCACTGTTGGAACATTGTCCGCAGTTATTTTCACAATCTCTTTTCGTTCTGCAGTTGTACAAGCTTGTAATTTTTCATAACGCATTCGCAGTGCTGCACTAACGACGCCAGTTGCGTCCTTTTCCGTGCCACCGAGTTTGTATGTCAAATTCAATTCGGTTGAATCACTTGCCAACCAATTGTACACAAGTGCTGCATTTTCCTTAGCATTTATTTCTAGTGATTCTGGTGTAACTACTTTTCGAAGCGCTGCACCTAAAGGAGAATTTTTATCTGCGGCTGCAGTCACTGAATCTTTTATTGCCGGTTCTGTGATGACATCCGAAGTTGCAATACTATTAAAAACACCATCAATGAATTCTTCGTCCGGTTTAAATGCAGTTAACCACAACATACCTACATCCTTTTGAAAAACTTGCTTACTCGCAATAGAAAATGGAATAAGTATGAAGATAAGAATTATCATGGTAAAGCCAAAAACCATACCAAAAATCCACCTAAAAATGTTGAGTAGTAATTTCATACAAAAAGTATAACAGAAATCGTCAATCCTTCGATTAAAAAGAGCTATAATCAGATTATGAAAAATGATCTTTCTCAAAATATTTGGAAGTTCTATGTATTGCGAGCACTGAGTATTCCGTTTATTGCCCCTATTCGTATTCTTTACTTACTCTTATTTGGTTTAACGTTCTCTCAAGTTGGGATGATGGAATTGGCTGCGGCTGTGATTATTGTATTACTTGAAATTCCGACAGGAGTATTCGCAGATATTACCGGTCGTAAAAACTCTCGTTTGATTTCATACGTTTTATCACTTATTGCATTTGCATTACTTTCTGGTGGCTCAATAGCTATTGTTTTTATCATTGCTTGGGCTTTTTCTGGTGCCGCCGATGCATTCGAATCTGGAGCACAAGATGCCCTTATTTACGACACTCTTAAAAAGCTAAATCGAGAGAATTCCTATGCAAAGATTAAAAGCCATTTTTTATTGATTTCCACAATTACTACCATTGTTGGCGCGATTGGTGGGTCTTATTTGTATTCAATTAACCCACGATATCCATGGATTGCAGTAACAATAACGATCATTCTCTCAATGCTATTATTCTTAACAATAAAAGAACCTGCAGGAGAAGAACGTGAAGTACTTTCAATACAAGAACGTTTTTCAGCAACGAGAAAATCATTAGTAACTGCACTCAAAAGACCTGAAGTTTTAAAACTACTAGCATTGGGTATCGTATTAATAATACCGATGTATGTGTTCACTACACTGATTAATCAACCTTATTTACTTAGTCGTGGGTATACTGTTGCATCACTCGGATTTGTTTTTGCTGGAATTGGTGCGTTGAGCGGGTTCTTTGGATCTTTCTCTCACTTACTTGAAAAAAAACTGAAAAAACGAAATTCATTACTACTTGTTCTAATTGCCTTTTCAATGCTTTGGATACTAATGGGAAGTATTTCGCATTACATAGTATTACTGTTTATCGTAGCGTTCTTTATTATGGATAATTTCAAGTCAATTATTCTGGATAACTACTTGAACCAAACGATTGAGTCTACCAGCCGAGCAAGCGTACTCTCTGCTCAATCATTTCTCAACAATATTGTCATTTCAGTATTGTTCGTGTTTATTGGTTACTTAGTCGACCATTTCGGAATGAATCCAGTAATGATAGGCATCGGAGTGCTTATCGGAATCGTTACAATTCCTGTTGCATCAATGACAAAAAGAAAATATTAAGCTGGAGAAATAGTCACCGTTTTTGTTTTAGAATGAGCTCCCGATTTGATCGTGACTCTTCGCTTTGCAACACCGAGATATTCTGCAACTAACGCAATGACTGAAATGTTTGCTTTGCCATCATGTGGAGCCTCTTTTGTTTTAACAACCAACGTATCTAACATTTCACCAACGACTTCAACCGATTCATCGCGCTGTCTTGTTTTTACGAGGAGATGGTAAGTCATTGTTTCTATTCTAGTATCGACTCAAGTTCAATATATGTTGGAGAAAATCCCTCTCTCAGGTAGTATTTCATAGACCGGTCATTGGTATGTACAACTTCAACTTTCAATCGCTTGATTTTATTTTCTTTTGCCCAAATTTTGAAAGCATCCATAAGCATCTTTCCGACGGATTTACCTCGATAATTTTCAGTGACAAAAAGACTTTCAATTTCGGCACATTCATGAATTTCACGATACTCTTCCTTTCCGAAACCTGCGCAAAGAAAACCAATGACTCTATTATCTTCTAATGCTAAAAAAATGCGTCCTTTCTTATCATTTGTTCTACTCTTAAAATATGAATAACTGTCCGCCGATTCATCATATTTCGTATTATATAGTTTCTGAATTTTGTCTTCGTAAAGAAACAATTCAGTATGCATTTGCTGAACTGTAGGAATGTCATTAATTGTTCCTTTTCGAATGGTGATCATAGTGTATACCTGTAATTAGAGCTCTACTCCAACACCTTTAAGTTGCTCTAAATATGTTTCAAAATCTTTATAAAGAAAAGTTGTAATACCAACACTTATAGAACTGGCAACAGATTCTTCGTTATCATCAGCGAATGCGATATCTTCAGGCAAAACACCTGCTTTTTCAACAAGTTTTTCAAAGATTGCTTTGTCCGGTTTATTTGCATCTACTTCGTATGAAATAACTTTAACATCAAAATTGTCTAAAAATCCGAATCTACTTTGCAATCCATTTATTCTTGCAGGAAAGTTACTTGTGCAAATTGCTGTTTTATACCCTTTAGCACGAACCTTATTAATTACTTCGACTATTTTATTATCAACGGAGTAACTTTCAATCATTAAAGAGACAACTTCTGTCCATGAAAGATTGAGTTTCCATTCGCTTATTGCCCAAGTCCAGAATTGCTCGTCCGTGATTTTTCCAAGTTTATACTCAAGATTCATCTGAGGAGATTTTGCAAATACTCGCTTAAACTCGTCCTCGGAAACACCGAGTGCGATGACGGCTTTCATAAAATTTGCCTTACCCTCAGGAAAGTAAACACCATCTAAATCAAATGTAATAACTTTTACCATACAAGAATTATACAGTATAATCGAATCAAATTACTTATTGAAATTTCATAATGTACGTTCACCATATTGCGATTACGGTTAAAAACTTAGAAGAATCAATTATTTTTTATTCAAGGGTGTTTGGATTTATAAAACTCGACCAATTTGAAAAAGGAAATTCGAAATTTGTGTATTTATCGCTTAAAGATTTTCAAATAGAGCTTTGGGAATTCACCCCAGTTACCGACAATAAGAACTTGGAATCACTTGATACAATTGGACTCCGACACTTAGCTTTTGCAGTGCCTGATATAGATTTCGCAGTTGCTACAGCGAATCAATTAGGAGCAAACTTCTCAGAACCAAAGATGGGATCTTCAGGAAAACGGTATTCATTAGGTACTGATTGTAATGGAATTGCATTGGAACTGCTTGAAGTCAAAGAATAGGTACTACTAATTTCGCTTATAAATTCCCCATCCATTCTCCCCTTTTCCCTCGAGTGTGTAGTTTGATTTCAGCATATCCTGAAAACAGGTTGCCGCTTCGGTAATTGGCGTCAATGCATTTTTTGTATCAACTATAAGTTTTGGTTTACTTGCAGAAATATCTGTACAAAGTTTCGCCCACAGTGCGTCAGAAGCATAACCTCGAAGATACAGTGGGTATTGATAGGTGAATCGTGTCCCAGCAGTCCGTCGATAATAAACATTATAAGAAACCTCTGCCCCCCAAAACAACACGCTTTCTGTCGATGCTGTCTGCTTAATCGCATTACCAACTATTCCATCTGGAGTTGATTTAAGAAGCACAAATTGATCCAAAACATTCTTTGCAAAACCGCTCGTTACATATAAAACTAAAATGCCGACAACTAGATTCCTCAGCTTCCTTTCTTTTATGATTTCTCCAAACAAATTGATTCCCACTGCAATAAAATAAACAATCGCTGTTGGTAGGAGCAAAAAATAATGTAGAGGTAGTTTTCTCCAATAAATAGACAAAACATATTCAGAAATTAAAAGGACCGCAAAAAATATTGAATAATGATGTTCTTTACTAAATAGTTGTTTACTTTTCAGTACTTGTAATAGCGCATAGATTCCACCGAGTGCCAACAATGGTAATTCAAACAATTTCACGGTAAATATAATTGTTCGTAAATAGGTAGTGAAATCACTTTTTGTATAGGCAAAGTTATAAACAAAAACTTGATCAAAAAAATCTTTTAGTGCTCCAGTTACGGCAAAATATCCAATCGTCAAACCAAGTATTGTTAGCATTCCAAATACAATACTGGTGATATTCTTGAATAATCGATTCCACTCTTTAGCCACAATGACTCGTTTTAATAATAATTCAACTACTACGACGATAAATACGCCAATTGCTGTTTGTTTCGCTAAGAAAAGTACCCCCATCAAGACGCCAATTAGAAGATATTTATACTTACGATTTTCATTTTCAGATAAAAGTAACGTTACGATTAACATTTGAACTGGTAATGCATATAGCTCAGTCACGTTTCCACCAACAACAAGTACCGCAATAAGGGACAACCATTGAAATAAGGCGAGCATAACAATATACGATGCGAATTTCTTTTTCAATAGTGAATACAACAAAATTGCTGATGCAGAAATAACACCAACTTGAATTAACCAAATACCCCATTGACCAAAGAAAAGATATCCAAGCGCATCTACTGCAAATACTAACGGAGGTTTGTGATCCCACGTCATAAGATATGGAACTTCACCATGTAACCAGCGCCATCCATTGTACATAAACACCCCAGAATCTCTTCCTGGTAGCTGCTGCCACCATGGACTCATCGGAATACAAACAATAAGGACTAATAGAATGATTATTATGAAAGGAAGGTATTTTTTGTAATTCGAGAACAACGATATTAATGACGATTTCAATGGATTTGAAGATTCATTGAGATTCTCGTCAGAGCGTTGCATCAGAAAGTATACAGGAGATTGGGGTTGGTGGAGAATACTACGAGTGTGCCCTTTCGCCGACAAAACAAATACTGACTCTTCTGTGTATTTATCGAGTGAGGTTAATGGAATGTATCTACAACACTATGATATAAGATTTACCGTAGGATTTTCCTGAGTAAATGATTCTACAATTATAGGAGTTCTTTTAAGCTTCAAAACCTTTTTATCTTCCCATTTTATGTAGGGTTCTTCCCCTTCGTATTTTGGTGTGAATAACATTTCTTTATATTTTTCATTAGGAAATACATCGTTAAATGATAACGGTGTCAAAATTTCAATATGCTGGAAACCTAATTCATATGAATCACTCCCCCCAGGTTGTGCAAATTCTAGGAAGTGTACTTTTATATTCTTCCATACGAATGGTTCGCGTAAAAACATACAATAAAACTCTCTTTCGTGAAAAAACTTGGTCGTATACGCAACACTTAATGATTTAAACTTTTCCCGGAAATCCACATATTCAGTCTGATTTGTTACACGAAAAGCCATATGGTCAATTGGGTATTTAGTTATATCCAGACCTAAGGACGAGATTCGATTGTCCATCTCTTCCATAAATCTACAAAATTCAATAACTAAATCCATATTTAAATTTTAACATAATTCTTGCTTGTACAAACCCACGAAAAATGGAGGTAAGGGAAATACTACAGATACATCTTCTTTTAAAGAGTTTTGTATTGCTCATTACGTCCGCATGCGAAGTCTATTGTGAGTCTCCAAAAATAAGGAGTTGGTTTTTTAATAAATCGACTTTATCCATCGGACCAATAATAGCTGCCCATTGGTTCTCACTAATTTGAGCATTGCCAACCACTTTATAAGCTCGAGAAGTTACGATTCGTAACCCGACTCTAATCTTTTGTCTAGGGTTTGGACAACTATATCCTTCGACATCCAAATTGACTCCACAGGAATATTGGTTGCTCACATTTGACTGTGAATAACTTAATGTGGTGCTACCCGCATTTTGTGCATAATTTTTTTCTTTGGTGCTAGAGTACGATTGATATATTTGCTTCGATATATCAGAAAATTTATTATATGCCCCTTTTGACACAAAAGACCCATTTACGACTTGAAAAACTTTCGTAATCATATTTCCCTGTAAGATTGAAACGACATCAGGCATGTAGTAATACACTCCATACACATCCACTACATCTATAAAATCAAGTATCACCCCTTTATTATTAACGAGTAACACCTTATCATTTTTTTTGTCATAGTCTAACATGTTCCGCACAGAAACGATAAACAAACCATTTCCAACAGCCTTTGTATTTCCCATCAATAGCGCATAATTTTCTGGAATTGCCACTTTGATTGGATTAAGAATCGAAAATTCTTCGTAAGGTGTACTTTTTGAAGGAAGTTTATGCCTTATAGGTTCGATCACGATAACATTCACAATTATTAACAAAATAACAGCAATCAAAAGTTTTCCAATTAATGAAACGGTTTTCTGTAATTTCATCGCTCATTATAACAGTAAATATGCAATGGACCTGAGGGGAATCAGTCAGAACAATTAACGCAAGGGTTAAAGGTTTTGACAAGCGTTTTTGATTTTTTTAAATGGATTGAAACTTTATTATTGATTTTTACCAAACAGATTTTTGTTTTAATAAAATTCTTAATACTTTCGATGTCAAATCAAAAAATAATATCTTCTTAATCTATTCTAAACACTCGATTGATACAATAATATTTCTTGTACCTGACTCTTCACTAATTTTTTTTATACCCAACTTAACTTTCTTCGTTTGATTCGAATCTTTAAGGCATGTTGGAAAAGAGTCACTCCATGCATTATTGATATCTTTTGAAATAGCGGTCAAGGAATAGGCTTCTTCGGAAGTATCACTTCTATTTTGTTTGAATCCAATAGCACTTTTAGTCGAGTTTGTGCTTGCATACCCAGTCAAGTATTCTACTTTGGCAGGCATTATTATATTAAACAGCATTGTCGTCAAGATACC
>CAZCKT010000018.1:0-15523 GCA_964499355.1 uncultured Candidatus Saccharibacteria bacterium
GAAAGCTGCGAATGAAATGCAAGAAAGGATTGCACAATTATTACCACCTGAACATCAAGACAGAAAGCCATTTGTAGGTACTTTCCACTCATTTGGGGCATTTTTACTGCGTCGACATGCGCAAGAGATTGGGCTAGATAGATCCTTTACGATTTATGACCAAGACGATCAACTTTCAGTGGTAAAGGTTATTTGTAAGGATTTAGAAATCAGTCAAAATTTTAAACCAAATCTTATTCACGACAAAATTTCGGATGCAAAGAATAAGGGAATTGCAGCAAGTGAGTATTTTGAGAACAGTTATGGTGATGATTTTGATGAGATAGTATCGAAAGTTTACAAGGAATACACAAAGCGATTGCAATCACAAAACGCTGTTGATTTTGACGATTTACTTTCGTTAGTTGTTAAGTTGTTTGAAAAAAGTCCTGAAGTATTGGAAAAATATCAAAACCAATTTCAATATATTTTGGTAGACGAGTATCAGGACACGAACATGGAGCAGTATCGAATAGTTCGCTCTTTAGCAAAAAAGCATCATCATCTATGTGTCGTCGGAGACGAAGATCAATCTATTTATTCGTGGCGTGGTGCAACAGTTGATAATATTCGATTCTTCCAAAAGGATTTTCCTGATCACACAATTGTTAAACTTGAACAGAATTATCGATCAACCAAGGTAATCCTAGATGCTGCGAACTTTGTCATTTCAAAAAACCCAAATCGAATTCCAAAAGCATTGTGGACAGACAAGACCAAAGAGTTCCCCATTGTGGTTACGAGATTAGACGATCCATTTTCTGAAGCAATGTACGTATTGCGAGAATTGCAGAAGTATCAAAGTAATCTCGACGAGGTTGCGGTCCTATACCGAGTTAACTCAATGTCTCGAAGTTTTGAAGAAGTATTTGTAAAATTTGGAGTCCCGTATAAGCTTGTTGGTGGCGTTGGTTTCTATCATCGTATGGAAGTTAAGGATATGCTTGCGTATATCAAATTCATTAGTAATCCAAAGGACGAAGTTAGTTTGTTGCGTATAATCAACACGCCTTCGCGAAAAATTGGTGATGGCGCAATTAAACAATTTAGAGAGCTCGCGACACGAGCACGGTTACACTTAGCTGAGTTCGTTTGGTATGGCTCCTTGATCGCTCACGACCCTGAATTCGCAATGGCAATGGTTAGTGAGGAGTCTTTACTCAATATACAAGCTGCAGGCACTGATATCTTCAAAAAATTTCCGCAACTCTTTGAACAATTAGGCAAAGCAATTAAACTATCTTTTGATCCAGGTATAGATATTTCAAGTTATATTATGAATGTTGTAGATATGGTTGGTTATAAAACCTGGATTGAAAAGATGGCAGGAACTAAAGAAGAAATGATTTCTCGATATGCAAACGTTCAAGAACTTGCGTCTGTTGCACAGAAAAATAAATACGTAGGACGTGACGGTTTAATGAAGTTTCTTGAAGATGTTGCCTTAGTTGAAGAAGCGAAAGAGGTCGCGGATGACGTGCAAGGTCCAGTTCGCGGCAAAGTTCATTTGATGTCTATCCATGCTGCTAAAGGGCTAGAATTTGGAACAGTTTTCTTGGTTGGACTTGAAGAAGGAATTTTCCCACACAATAGATCATTAGAAAACCCAGTTCAAATGCAAGAAGAACGTCGGTTATTCTATGTTGCAATTACTCGTGCAAAAGAACATTTATATCTTTCTAGTTCTCGTAAACGGCAATTAGGGAGTATGATGATTGAAACGGTACCATCACAATACATTAACGATATTCCGGATAAACTTAAGATTGAAATGTAATGATAGTGGGAATACTGCTCATTCTAGTCACTTCACTGTTTTCCATAATTCCGACTGTACATGCTGCAGATTTTCCAACAGTATCGTTACAAAATGTTAAGGATTTTTCGAATTCAACCCCGTGTCTAATCTATAGCCCCGTGACGATTTCGATGCAGGGAGTTACGATTCAGCGATTAACGTGCGAAACAGAAGTGTCAAAGATCTTTTTAGAACTAGGAATTTCTCCTGAAGAATATGAAGTCGAGAAAGATCAATTAGTGCAGGGTGTTCGGCGAATTACAGCAGTTCATGTAACTAAAGAACGAGTTTTATCGTGGCAAACGATAAATTACTCGACTGACATTACGTATACTAAAGACCTCCCGCACCGAAAGAAGGTAATCGATAAAAAAGGTATTAAAGGGTTACGTGGAATCGTGACTGAAAAAATCACGTATCCTAATGGCAAAGTAAAAACAAAGGTCGTAGAAAAATGGATGGAAAAGGACTCAGTTACCGAAATTGCTCGAGTTGGAAACAAATATGACCTTATGCAAACGACGATAAATGGAGTCAAAGTCTCATATTGGAGAACATTAGAAGTAAAGGCGACCTCGTATGACAGTACCTGCTATGGATGTAACCATACGACGGCAACAGGTGCATATTTAACAAAAGGAATTGTAGCGGTTGATCCTAAAGTAATACCGATGCATACAAGCATGTATATCCCTGGGTATGGTTTTGGCAAGGCCGAGGATACTGGCGGAATGATTAAAGGAAATAGAATTGACCTTGCTTATGATGACATTCGCTATGGTGATTGGAGTAAACGGTGGGTGACTATATACATTATTGATTAGTACGCAGCCAATACACTATCTTGCTCATAATAGAAACTCGAAAAGTCTTTTTGAAGAAGTCTTTCCCAAACAATTAAGTCGTATTCCGCTTTGTCTGTATTATTCGATTCGAATTCGAGTATCTTATTTGAAGGAACCCAAAAATTTTCGCCATGTGAGTTTTTTTCACTAATAACACCGACAGGATCAGTCGCAATACAATAATGATAGAAAGTATCTTCTAGAATATCTCTGCTTGAGTTGCGTTTGATTTTCCGTAATACCCCAATAAATGTAAATAAAGAAGCTAGATTAGCTTCTTCAAGTAGTTTTCTTCTCGCGGTATCTACAATTTTCTCACCTGGTAGGACTTTTCCTGCTATTGTAGTAATGTCACCGAAAAAGGGGTTTCTAGTTCTTTTTTGAACTAGTATTTCTGAATAATCATTTCGAAATACTGCTAATGCCACAGAAACTTTAAAAAGTTGATTTGGATTTCCATCGATTGTAAACGTTGAGACTTCTTGTTTACCTAATTCAGTTAAGGAGTAAGAAGAAAGTTCTTTTTTGATGTATCCTTTCTTTACAAGAATCTGAAGGTGATAATTAAATAAATCATTCTCAATGCCAGGAATTGATAATTGTGAATATCGTTGGTCAGATTTTTGTTTCATCAAAAGGGTTAGTATTTGAAGTTGAATCGAATGAAGTAGTGGTTGCATATGATATTGTAAGTTAATTTACCGAATTTGTCTTCACTTATAATCTTCTGATAACGACGTAAAATATTGTATGAACAAAGAAATTGAAGCAAAATTTATTAATATTGATAAGAGAAAAATTATTGATAAATTACTAAAGCTAGGTGCAGTAAATATTTTTGAGGAACGAAATTATAGACGAAGTATTTTTATGTTTAGTACAGGAGAATCAAATAAATGGGTAAGAGTTCGAGATGAGGTGGATAAAGTTACTTTGGCATATAAGCACGTTGGTGAGCAGTCGCTTTCGGGGGTCGAAGAAGTTGAATTAATTATTGATGATTACAACAAGGGGGTAGCATTTCTAAAAAGTATTCAATTAGTTGAGAAGACATATCAGGAATCTCGACGAATTCGTTTTGCAATTCAAAGCGAGGGAGTTGAATTTGATATAGACACATGGCCTGGATTAGAACCTTTATTGGAAATAGAAGCCAAAAACGAGGAGAATGTACGTAAGTATGCAAAGTTGTTAGGATTTAATTGGGAATATGCAATGTTTGGAAGTGTCGATTTTGTCTATGAAAAGATTTTTAATTTACCTGAAGGGTGGTTGTTCAACGATTGTCCGAGATTAGAATTCAACAACCTACCTATTGAATTAAGCAAATAGACTGCCGAAACTCATTTCACTAGTATTAGTCAATACGACTGACATAATTAACAACTTATGTCAGCAATGGCTAAGATCCTAGCGGAAAGGAGGTGGTTACAATGCATGGGATTTTTCTATTCTATCTTCCGGACGCGATGCTTTCTGGTGTCGCCGTTGGAGGATTAGTAGTACTTATAAACGAAACAAGGTCCAAGTGGAATTGGCTGAATTTAGCTCAAAAAGTCATTTCTAGTTCAGGGATAGTTATCGTAATTGGAGTGCTGCTATTCAAAATAGTTACCCTGTTTTAATCATCACACAGCCGAGGGCAAACGTATATACAGTATTGTCCTCGGCTAACCTCAAATAAGAACAGTTGCGAGTGACTAATCCCTGTAGTATAATCGCACGTTTCCTATTGTTTAAGATAAAATACAATCTGTATGGCTAAGTCCGAAAATGCAAAAATTGACCTTCATTTGGTTCGAAACTTTGGTACTATTGCGCACATCGATGCGGGTAAGACCACAACTTCAGAACGAATGCTTTATTTCACGGGTAAGACTCACAAGGTCGGTGAAGTACATGAGGGTGCAGCAACAATGGACTATCTTGCAGAAGAAAAGGCACGAGGTGTTACTATCGTTTCGGCAGCAACTACCTGTTTCTGGTCAAAAGACAATCAAAAATATCGATTAAACCTAATTGATACACCAGGGCACGTAGACTTTACGGCAGAAGTTGAACGATCACTCCGAGTATTAGACGGTGCATGTGTTATCTTCGATGGTAAGACTGGAGTTCAGGCACAGACAGAAACCGTATGGAGACAAGCAGACAAGTATAACGTTCCTCGTATGTGTTTTGTAAACAAACTCAACATTATCGGTGGTGATTTCTATGCAACATTGCGATCAATTCAAGAAAGATTGTCAAAGAATGCAGTTGCAATTGAATTACCAATTGGTTTAGAAGATCAACTTCACGGAATCATTGATCTTTTGGATATGAAAGCATATTTCTACACTGATATTAACCAGTTCGAATTGACAGAAGGCCCAGTTCCAGAAGATATGATGGCAAAAGCACGAGAATATCGAAATATCCTTGTAGAAAAGATTGTAGAATTTGATGACAAGTTAATGGAACAATATCTCGAAGGAAAGGAAATTCCTGTCGCAGAATTAAAGAAAACACTTCGAAAGGGAACAGTTGTTAGTGGTATCTTCCCAGTCATGGGTGGAGACTCACGAGGACCAATTACCCGAAAAATCCTTGATGCAATCGTTGATTACCTTCCATCTCCAATGGATGTTCCTCCAGTAGAAGGTTACAATCCAAAGACAAAAGAGACTGTTGTTCGAAAACCAGATGAAAGCGAACCATTGGCAGCATTGATTTTCAAAGTCGTTTCTGATGAACACGTTGGAACATTAACCTATGTTCGTGTTTACTCAGGTGTTTTGAAACCAGGTACCTATGTATGGAACTCAACCAAGAATGAAATGGAACGAGTAGGCCGAGTACTTCTTATTCACGCAGCACACCGAGAAGAAGTAGATGAACTTCGAGCAGGTGAAATTGGTGGATTGGTAGGATTAAAGAAGAGTGTTACAGGAGATACCTTATCAGATCAAACAAACCCAGCGATTCTTGAAAATATTCAATTTGCAGAACCAGTAGTTTCAGCATCAATCTTCCCAATGACGAAGCAAGATGCAGAAAAGATGGCAGATGTCTTAGCAAAAGTACAAGTCGAAGATCCAACAATTAAGGTTAAAGTTGATCCTGAAACCTCTGAAACCATTATCATGGGTATGGGACAATTCCACTTGCAGATTTGGACAGAACGTATGGCAAGCGCAATGGGACTCTCAACGCGATTAGGTGAACCAAAGGTAGCGTACCGAGAATCAATTGGTACATCAGTTAAGATGGAAGGAAAGTTTGTCCGACAGTCAGGAGGAAAAGGTCAATATGGACACTGTTGGCTACGACTCGAACCACAGGAACGTGGTGTTGGATTTGAATTTGTTGATGAAGTTAAAGGTGGAGCAATTCCTCGAGAATATATCCCAGCAGTCAAAAAAGGTGTTGTTGAAGCATTGCAGTCTGGTGTTATCGCAGGATATCCAGTAGTTGACGTTAAGGTTGCCGTATATGATGGTTCATACCACGATGTTGACTCTTCAGAAGCAGCATTCAAAGTCGCAGGTGCACAGGCATTCAAGGATGGTCAGAAAGCAGCACAACCATACATCCTAGAGCCTATTATGAAAATTGAAGTCATGGTCCCAGATCAGTATCTTGGTGAAGTAACTGGTTTACTTAACAGTAAGCGAGCACAAATCCAAGGTGCAAATGAAAGAGCAGGGTTGCAAGTCATTATTGCAGACATTCCTCTTTCCGAGACCTTCGACTTCACTTCACGATTACGTGCGTCAACTTCAGGTAGAGGATCTTCCTATATGGAATTTTCTCACTACGATCGAGTACCAAACTCACTCGTAGCGCAGTTGGTCCAAAACGCGAAGTAAAATATCCTACTGAAAAGTAGAATGTTTTCCGAGGCTGGCTCACTAAAAAAGCTAGTAGAGCTTCGGTGGAAAGGATTTGAGCGAGTAAAATGAGAAGATTTTACGAAAAGATTGCGAAATGCCCCTAAAAGGTATTGCAATCGCGTAGAACTTTTGATATTATTAACTAGCTTTTTAGAAACAAAAAATTATATTAATTTAAAAATTAAAGCAACATGGCATCATTTGACAGAACAAAGCCACACTTTAACATTGGAACTTTAGGTCACGTTGACCACGGTAAGTCAACACTTTCACGTGCAGTACTTCGAGCATTCGATCCAGCATGGGCACAGACAGCAGACAAGATTGATAAAGCACCAGAATCACGACAACGAGGAATTACCATTTCTATTGCACACGTAGAGTTTGAAACACCAAACCGACACTATGCATGGATTGACTGTCCAGGACACAAAGACTATATCAAGAACATGATTACCGGTGCAGCACAGTTAGACGGTGCACTCTTGGTCGTTTCTTCTACAGATGGTCCAATGCCTCAAACACGAGAACACGTACTTTTGGCACGACAAGTTGGAGTACCAAAATTAGCAGTAGTCATTAACAAATTCGGAAACACCGACGAAGAAATCTTACAATTGATCACCGAAGATGTTCGAGACTTGTTAGGTAAGAATGGATATGACAGAGAAGCACCAGTATTCGTTATCGATGCATTCAATGCAGCAGAAGGAAACGAAGAATGGGTTACCAAAGTCAAAGAAATGATGGCAACTATCGATACTTTCTTTGAACTCCCAGAACGAGAAATGGACAAGCCATTCTTGATGGGTATCGAAGATGTCTTCTCAATTACCGGACGTGGAACCGTTGTAACCGGACGTGTAGAACGAGGAACCATTAAGGTTAACGAAGATGTTGAACTTCTTGGACTTGGTCACAAACCAGTAAAGACAACCGCAACTGGACTCGAAATGTTCCGAAAATCACTCGATTCAGTAATCGCAGGTGACAACGTTGGTATTCTTGTTCGAGGAATCGAAAGAAAGGATGTCGAACGAGGAATGGTATTGGCAAAACCAGGATCAGTAACAATGCATTCAGAATTCAAGGCAAGCGTTTACGTTTTGAAGAAAGAAGAAGGTGGACGACACACTGCATTTGTCAGTGGATACCGACCACAGTTCTACATCAAGACTGCAGACGTAACTGGAGAAGTTACCCTTGATGCTGGTATTGAAATGATTATGCCAGGTGACAACGCAGATCTTTCTGTTAAGTTGATTGTTCCAGTAGTTATCGAAAAGGGAATGAAATTCGCTGTTCGAGAAGGTGGAACGACAGTAGGGGCAGGAGTAGTCACCGAAATCATTAAATAAGGTGTAGTGGGGCCTTCGGGCCCCGCTAAGCTCTTTTACATAATAGGGAAATAAAGAATTATGGCTAACGACACAAGTGCATACAAAATAAAAGTAAAGCTCGCTGCCTACGATATAAAACTTCTTGACACAACCGTTAAGAATATCGTCGCAAACGTGCTTAAGACGGGCGCTCAAGTAGTTGGGCCAGTAATGCTCCCTGTTGAAAGAAGAGTTTGGGCAGTAAACAAATCACCACACGTCTACAAGGCGTCAATGGAACATTTTGAAATGAGAACTCACAAAAGATTGATCCTCATTTCTAATTGGAACCCAAAGACCATTGAAGCGTTACAAGGAGTGAATGTTCCTGCAGGTGTATCAGTTGAGTTGAATCAGAAATAGTATGTTACTCTTTGGTAAAAAAATCGGAATGACACACGTCGAAGACGGGTATCTTATTAGCCCAGTAACTGTTATTGATATTACAGAATGTGTTATTGCTAAAGTTACAGAGAACAAAGTAATCGTAGGATTCGGCAAAATTAAGCACCCATCAAAGGCTCAATTAGGACAATATAAGGAACTTGGATACGCACCACAGATTACCCTCGAAAGTGATATTGCTGTTGAAGGAGCAGTTGTTGGAGCATTGCTTCCAACCGAACTTCCAGTAACATTGCATGCACGAGGAACATCAAAGGGTAAAGGATTCGCAGGTGTCGTTAAACGATATGGATTTAAAGGTGGAAAAGAAACACACGGTCAGTCAGATCGAGTACGAGCACCAGGTTCAATTGGCGCAGGAACAACACCAGGTCGAGTATTCAAAGGATCTAGAATGGCAGGAAGAATGGGTACAGATACAGTAAGAGTTAGAAATTTGAAAGTAGTTAAAGTGATTACCGAAGAAGGTAAGTCACTGATGGTTCTTAAAGGAGCAATCCCGGGACCAAATGGAAGCATAATTCAATTGTCGTGGTAATGTCAGTAACACTCCCGATTTACAATTTAGAAGCAAAGAAAGTAGGCGATTTCGCATACACTCCATTTGCAGAGACACTTTCTGAGTCAATGGTTGCACAGGTTATGCGTGCATATACTACCAACCAGCATCAGGGAACATCACAAGCAAAAACACGTGGTGAAGTCTCACATCCAGATAAAAAGCCTTGGCGACAGAAAGGAACGGGTCGAGCACGACACGGATCTAGAAACTCACCAATTTGGGTCGGCGGTGGTGTCACTTTTGGACCACGATCATACACCAAGCGATTGACTATCCCAACAGGATTGAAACAGAAAGCAATGAGATACTTTTTGGACAAAGAAATTGAACAAGGATCAGTCGTTGTATTCTCAGACAAATTAGAAGCACAGAAAACTAAAGAAGCAGTTTCATTTATTACTAGCTTGAACTCATTTAAAATGCAAGTTATCGTTGTTCTCCAAGCAAAAGATGAGAAGACAGCAGCAGTATTTCGAAACATCAAAGGAGTTACTCTCCGACGAGCATCGTTAGTTAGTCCATTGGATATGAATAAAAAGGCATTGTATGTATTCGCAGAAGGTGCCTTAAATGCATTAGTTGAACGGGTTAAGAAACATGACGCCTAAGATTTATCCAGTAAAAACAGAAAAAACCTTCAAGCTTGCAAATGCAGGGACATATACCTTTGCCACTATGCAAGATATGGAGAAATCTGATATAATCAAGGCACTTAAGGAAGTGTATAATGTCGACGTCGTAGAGTGCACCTCTCTCGTAAGGAAAGGGAAGCAAAAGAGAAATCTTGTTACACGAAGAACTTACACAACCCCAGACTATAAGAAAGTATATGTCCGACTAGCCAAAGGCCAGTCGTTAGATCTTTTTAAATAAATAATTAGGTAATTGCGCTATGGCGCTGAAGAGATATAAAGCTACAACTAATCCACGAAGGCAACGAGTGATGATAGATCGCTCTTCTTTCGCCAAAGAGAGTGCTGCACCAAAGAAGTTGTTTGAACCAACCGCAAAGGTTACAGGTCGCAACAATCAAGGCCGCATTACAGTTCGTCACCGAGGTGGTGGACAAAAGCGAATGTACCGAGTTATTGACTTCAACAGAAACAAATTCGAGATTCCAGGTAAAGTTCATTCTATTGAGTTTGATCCAAACCGAACAGGAGCAATTGCATTAATCGTCTATCCAGACGGTGACAAGCGATTTATTCTTGCGCCAGCAGGTTTAGAAGTTGGAATGTCTATTGTTTCTAGCAAAAAAGAAATTGTACTTGATCCAGGTAACGCAACATTATTAAAGAACATCCCATCAGGATTTAACGTTCACAATGTTGAAATGTATCCAGGACGAGGAGCAAAACTTGGACGATCTGCAGGTAACTCAATCCAAGTACAAGGTCAAGTTGGAAAATATGTACAGGTAAAAATGCCATCAGGTGAGACTCGATTACTTCACGGTGACTGTTTAGCAACCATCGGTGCTGTATCTAACGAAGATCACTTACACGAAGTTATTGGTAGCGCAGGTGTAAACCGAAGACTTGGTCGAAGACCATCAGTTCGAGGTGTAGCAATGCATGCTCAGCAACATCCACACGGTGGTGGTGAAGGTAAGACAGGAACCGGCGGACCAGCAAAGGATATTTATGGTCACCGAATTGGTATTCGAACTCGAAATAGTAAGAGAACCGACAAGTTTATCTTAAAACGAAGAACTAAATAATACATTGAGACTATGTCAAGATCACTAAAAAAAGGAATTTATGTAACACCTAGCCTCGAAAAGAAGGTTATGGCATTACGACAGTCTGGAAAAGCAACTGATGTAGTTGTTAAGACTTGGGCACGAGATTGCACAATTTTCCCAGATATGGTTGGTATGAAATTTGCAGTACACAACGGAAAAGACTTTACAACAGTATTAGTAACGGAAGACATGGTAGGACATAGACTTGGTGAGTTCTCAGTAACTCGTAAATTCCAGGGTCACGCAAAGAAAGGAAAGATTTCGAAATTATATGGATTCTCTGGTAGATTCCTTCAAGAGTAATATGAATATAGAGTAGTATGATCGTAACAGCAACACAAATTAACATCCCAATGTCACCTAAGAAACTTTCTCGAGTTATCGAGGTCGTTAAGGGACATAATGCACAGCGTGCTTTGGATGAATTGAAACTCCTTCCAAAAAAAGGTGCTTTCTATGCGTACAAAGTAGTATTCGCAGCAGTTGCTAACGCAGAACACAACTTCAAATTGGATACATCAAAATTGGTTGTCTCAAAAATTTGGGCATCCGATGGTATGAAAAGATTAAGAAAAGTACGATTCGCATCACGCGGACGAGTTACTTTTATTAGAAAATATCGAGCTAACTTATACGTAGAGCTATCCTATGGGAAATAAAGTCAACGCAACCGGTTTCCGCGTCGGCGTTATCAAAAACTGGCTCTCTACTTGGTTTAGTGGAAAGCGAGCTGACTACACTAAGAATCTTCACGAAGATTTGAAAGTGAGAGAATTTATTGATGAAACGTTCAAACTAGCAGAAATTCAGGATATCGAGATTAACAGATCTCCAAGTGCAATCGAAGTAGTTGTTCATGTTGGACGACCAGGTATGGCAATTGGACGAGAAGGAAAGTTGATCGAGAAAGCAAAGAAAGATATGCAGAAAGTTGTAGATGTTAAGTCCGTTGATTTACAAATCAAAGGCGTACAGCAACCACAATTCTCAGCACGAATTATTGCACAGCAAATTGCTGATGGTATTGAAAAGAGACGAAGTGTTAAATCATTGGTAAAGCGAGCAATTGAATCAGCACAACGATCAGGTGTCCAAGGAATCAAAATTTGGGTTGCAGGACGATTGACCGGTGGAGAACATGCAAACATGTATAAGAAACAGACTGGACGAGTACCTCTACAGACTCTTCGTGCAGATATTGACTATGCATATGTTCGAGCAAAATCAATGAGTGCAGGTATTTTAAGTGTTAAAGTTTGGATCTACCGAGGCGAGATCTATTAGTAAGATTAATAAATAGCGTATGTTACAACAGCCAAAAAGATTAAAATTCAGAAAGCCACACGGAGCGGCACCAGATAACAAGAAACCAGTAGTTGATTCATTAACCTTTGGTTCATTTGGTATCATGTCTATCGAGAATGCATTGGTAAATGCAAACCAGTTAGACGCAGCACGACGTGCAATTGTAGGATACGTTAAGCGTAAAGGTAAGCTTTGGATGAAAGTATTCCCAGATCGACCAATCACAAAGCATCCAGCAGAAACAAGAATGGGTAGCGGTAAGGGTGATATTGATCGATACGCCGCAGTAGTAAAGAAAGGACGAATTATGTTTGAACTTGGTGGTGTTGAAGAGAAAGATGCAATTGAAGCATTCCGACGAGCAGCACACAAGCTCTCAGTAAAAGTTAAAGTAGTGAAGAAACAGTAATATGGATAAAGCAGAATTAGTAACCAAAATCCAGGAACTTCGCAAGGCTGTTTCTGAAAAAGAATTGGAATTGATCAAAGGAACATTGAAAGATACGAGTAGCATTAAGAAAGCTAGAAGAGAACTCGCATCATTATTGACTAAGTTAAACACAATGCAGCATGGCTCGTAGCGCATTGCAAGGCGAAATCACAAGAATTAGTGGTAATAAGACCTTTCGCGTAACAATTTCGTATAAGAAGGTTCATCCTATTTATCGAAAGATTGTTGCATATAAAAAGTCATTCTTAGTGCATAGCGAGAATGAACATGTCGTTGGTGAGAAAGTTTCTATTGTTCCAGCAGCAAAGAGAATTTCAAAACTCAAGCATTATGTATTCGTAGATGATTCTAAAGTGAGCGAGAAATAGTATGATAAAGTTTTTAACCAGCGTAAACATCGCAGATAACACAGGTGCAACAAAAGCAACTATTATCGGTACCTATGGTGGAACAAAGAAGAAGATCATTCGTTTGAGTGATGTCGTCAAAGTAACCGTTAAGGCAGCCCGACCAGGTGGATCTGTTAAGAAAGGTGAATTACACCGCGCAGTTGTTGTTCGTGTTAAAAAAGAGCATCGACGAGAAGATGGAACCTACATTCGATTTGATGACAATGCAGTAGTACTTCTTGATGGCACAACTAATGAACCAAAAGGAACTCGTATATTCGGACCTGTTGCACGTGAATTGAAAGCACATGGATTTGACAAGATAACTTACTTGGCTCCAGAAACATTATGAGAAAGATAAAAGCAGGAGACACAATCGTTGTCATTACAGGTGACGAGAAGGGAAAGAAAGGAAAGGTTCTTTCAGTATCTGGAAACCGAGTAATTGTAGAAGGTGTTAACAAAATGAAAAAATTCGTTAAGAAGAATGCCCTTGGCAAGAATCAAGACGGAACCGTTGTTGAAATTGAACGACCATTCCAGATTTCAAATGTACAGATTGTAGATCCAAAGACTGGAAAAGGAACAAAAGTTGCATTCAAAATGGTTGATGGTAAGAAATTAAGAATTGCAAAGAAGTCACAAGAAGTTGTTGTACAGGTTGCAGCAGAAGAAACAAAAACAGACGAGACTTCAGAAAAGAAAGTTGCAAAGAAGAAAGTAGTTAAGTCAAAGGCAAAGAAGAATGAAGCAGCTTAAAGAACGATTTGATAAAGAGATTTTGCCAAAATTCATGGCAGATCACGGAATTAAGAATATAATGGCTGCTCCTATTCCACAGAAAGTTGTGTTGAACATGGGAGTAGGTGAAGCATTGAAAGATAAGGGTGTTGTTGAGACTTACATTAAAGACTTGGAAGCAATTTCAGGACAAAAAGCAGTTCCAACTAAAGCTAAAAAGAGCATCGCAGATTTCAATTTGAAAAAAGGTGATGTGATCGGCTTGAAAGTAACTCTCCGCCGTGATAAAATGTGGCACTTTATTGATAAGCTCATTAACATCGTCTTACCTCGAGTTAAAGACTTCCGTGGGACATCCTCAACTGCATTTGATGCAAAAGGAACCTACACATTGGGAGTGACTGAACTCGTAATATTCCCAGAAATCGATGCTACGAAAGTAGTCAAGACAAAAGGATTCGCAATAACAATTACGTTCTCAAATGGAACAAAAGAGTTAACGAGCGATTTAATGAAAAGATTAGGTTTTATATTTAAAGCACAATAAAAGATGTCGAAAAAGACTCGTGAAGCAAAACATAAAAGATTAGTTGCTCGATCACCATATCAGACACGGATTTATAATCAGTGTTCTCGCTGTGGCCGACGTTCAGCTTTTATTAGAGACTTTGGTGTATGCAGAATTTGCTTACGTGAACTTGCGCATCAAGGATTACTTCCAGGTGTAACTAAATCGAGCTGGTAATTATGACTAACTATAGTATTGGCGATGTATTAATCAGACTCAAGAATGCTGCAATGGTCAGCAAGAAAGTCGTTGAGGTTCCAAAATTCAAGTACGCAATTGCACTCTTGGAAGTATTAGCAAAAAGAAATTTCATTGAAGGATACGATATTGTTGGACACAACATTGAAGTAAAAATGAAATATGCTGATAATGGACTTTCAGCATTTCAGGATGTAAGACTTTTCTCTCGCCCAGGACGACGATGGTATATTAAGGCAGAAGAAATGCAACCAGTACGATCTGGAACAGGAATTCAAATCGTTTCTACACCACAAGGTGTAATGACAACTGTTGAAGCACGAAAGCTCAACGTTGGAGGTGAACTTATCTGTGAGGTGTGGTAATTATGTCACGAGTAGGATTAAAACTTATTACAATTCCAGCAGGAGTTACTGTAACTCAAGTTGGAGAAGATGTTGTCGTTAAAGGTAAGAACGGTGAATTGTCAGCAAAGACACCACGAAATATTACTGTTCATATCGATGGCGAAACTATTACAGTTACCCGAGCAAATGATTCACGAAACGTAAAGATGCTTCACGGTACAACCCGAGCATTAATTGCAAACATGATTAAAGGTGTAACCGATGGCTTCTCAGTAGAATTAGAACTTGTAGGCGTAGGTTATCGTGTTACTTTAGAAGGATCGAACCTATCTTTGGCGATCGGATATAAGCACTTAGTTAAGTATCCAATTCCAGAATACCTAAAAGTAGAAGTACCATCACAGACTAGTATCAAAATGTGGGGAATTGATAAGCAGAAAGTTGGATTGTTCGCATCACAAGTACGAGCATTGAAACCACCTGAAGTTTATAAAGGAAAGGGAATTAGATACGTTGGTGAAGTAGTTCGTAAGAAAGAAGTTAAGACAGCAGCAGCATAAGTTTGAGTAAGTAATCATGGAAGTAAACACAAAAAGAAACAGAACACGATTCAAAATGAAAATGAATTCGAAGCTCCCACGAGTTTCAATTGATAAGTCTAATCAGCACTTTTTCGCACAGCTTATCGATGTTCATAACAAAGGAAAAGTGATCGCATCATTACACGAAAAAACATTTGCAAAAACAGCAAAATTGGAAAACGAAAAGCCAGTTGCACGCATCGGATTGATGGGTGAAGCATTCGGAAAAATGGTAAAGGATGCTGGAATTACCGCTGTAGCATATGACCGTTCAGGATATATTTATCATGGCAAGG
>CAZCKT010000019.1:0-14820 GCA_964499355.1 uncultured Candidatus Saccharibacteria bacterium
CTTAATCCTAAGTTATAAACCTTAACTTTACTGTAATATTTAAAATATTCACAGTATTCCTGAAGTATGTCGTTTAATATTTTGATTTTGTCTTTATTCATTTGGTAACTTACCTTTTTATTACTTGCATTTTGTCTCTTGATTTTATTTTTTGATTTATCGAGCTCAGTCTGTAGATTCTTTAACGTAATATACCAAACATGCTTCTCTATTTCATCATCTCCTGCAATAATGTTGTAGTCCCCTACATTATCTAGAACATTATGGTAGACCTCCATATAGGTGTTTATGTTGATTTTCCACATATTACTAACCTTCTTCTTTTTTAAAGGCAAGATATGAAAAGGCTTCTGGAAGTTCTAGTGTTGCATGGGTAATACCTGCAGTCGGATCCGGTTCGTATTCTAGTAATTCATATTTAATCCCCAGACTCTTTATAAATTCAATATACGCTGTTGTTAACATGCTCGTCCAATCTTGGGCATCCATTCCACCTTGTCCTACACGAATATCTAATATGCAACCTCGTGAATCAAAGTTATCCGATGTTTTTTGAAATACCTCGGGGAGTATATTTTTAGCTTCAGACAGAACATCAGTAACTAGTGAAGAATCAAGTTTTGCCATTTCCCAAAGTTCGCTAAGTGACTTGCCTTGTGGGGTTTCCCATATTGGACTAGCGTATGAAAAAAGCTCTGATAAATCCTTCTCAGTGAATTGTGAAAAAATATTGTGCAATATCATAGGTAGGGTATAATGAATTCAGAATGAAACCCACTATGCTGATTATAATGGATGGACTCGGAGTTGGCAAAGATTATGCCGGCAATGCTGTCCTCCATGCTAAAACCCCTACACTCGATAGATTGTGGACTCGTGCTGATAAACGCTTATTGTTAGGTGCATCAGGCCCAGATGTAGGACTTCCAAATGGTGTTCCAGGGAATAGTGAAGTAGGCCATTTGAATCTTGGCGCAGGAACAGTGGTATATCAAATGATTTCAACTATAAATGATTCTATTATTGACGGATCATTTTTTAAGAGCGAAGTGTTACTCAGAATGGCGAAAGATGTGAATCAAAATCACCGTACGTTGCACATTCTAGGATTACTTACTGCTTCAGGTGTTCATGCAGATGTTCGACATTTATTTGCGTTAATGGAATTTTGTAAAAAAAACAATATTGATCCAGTTTTTCATATAATAACTGATGGTCGTGATACGCCACGTTTCGAAGCACGTTTTTATCTTAAGAAACTTCGTGAAAAGATGTTTCAGCTTGGAATGAAACGAATTGGAAGTGTTGTTGGTCGCTTTTATGCAATGGATAGAAACAATGCTTGGGATAGAATCAAACTCGCGTATGATGCACTCGTCGGCAAATCAGGTTTAAAAGAAACCGAACCTGAAGTCGCACTGGAGCATGCGTATACTCGCCAAGAAGATGATGAAACGGTAACTCCGACAATAATAGTTGATGCAAATGGAAACCCGGTTGGTCCAATTACACAAAATGATGTCGTTTTATTCTTCAATTTCAGAGAAGACCGAGCGCGTCAGATTACTAAAGCTTTTGTTTCACCTACCGAAAAATTTACTGAATTTGAAAGACCGTTTGTCATACAACATTTCATAACAATGTCTGGATACGAGGAAGGTTTACCAGTGGATGTTCTGTTTGAATCGAAAGAAGATTATGAACCAATTTCAGATACAATTTCAAAAGCAGGAAAACGACAATTCCATATTGCAGAGACAGAAAAGTATGCTCACGTCACCTATTTTTTTAATGGAGGTCGTGAAGCAACAGCCCCTGGAGAGGAATTCCATATTATTCAATCACCAAAGGTGAAAGATTACTCAACAGTGCCAGAAATGTCAGCCTATCAAGTTACTGATGTTTTACTTGAAAGAATGCGTAAGAAACAGGACGATTTTTATTTATTGAATCTAGCGAATCCTGATATGGTTGGTCATAGTGGGAAAATTATGCAAACTGCGCGTGCTGTTGAAGTGACTGATCGGTGTATTTACTTTTTAGCAAAGGAAATGTTAGCACAAGGTGGTCGACTTCTGATTACAGCTGACCATGGTAATGCGGAACAGAAAATAAATCCAGTTACCGGAGAACCAGATAAGAATCATACGTTAAACTTAGTTCCATTTATGTATATTGAAAATCCTGACATTTTAGAAGATGGAAAATGGAACGATACAATGAATCTAAAACGCTTGGTGTATGAATCAACAGAAATGGATAAAAATGGGATACTTTCTGATATTCCAGCGACATTATTGTCACTACTGGATGTAAAACCAGCTCCAAGCATGACTGGACAGTCATTGGTTTAGAAAAGTGCCTAAAAATGGTATAATACACCATGAGTTTTCCTTGGTTGGAACCAAATCAAAATTATAAGCATCTAGTAGTTGGAAATCTAGGTTATATCGAAGGTGGGTTGCGGATGGCGCAGGAGCAACAATGTGGTGTCAGTTTAAAAAGAAAATCAAATATTGCTGATCAAAGTGGAGACATTACAACTTATATTGATAGTCCAGATTTATCGACGTCAACAGTTTTAGATTTTGAATATATAGGTGACCAAGAATATATTATTGCAAGTTCAAAGGTTGAACGAAGATTTGCGAACGAATCATTCGCACAGCAAACAACCGAGGTTCACAGAAATAACGATAATCCTTCAGTTTTAAGAAGTGACTCGACAATTATTGTGGCAGCTACCCGCAGTAATCCAGAAGTGCAAATACACTGTCATTCTGTTATTTCGTCAAAAATGAATAAACCTGAGCAGTCGATAGTATTAAAAGTTGGTAAAAGTAGAGAATTCTTCATAAATCCACAATCCTATCCAAGATATGAGGATACTCAGCCTGATATATCGATAAGACGAATTTCCGATGTTTTGAGACTGCCAAATATTTTACTAAATCGTGGTGTAAGAAGTTCAAATGGAAGTGATCCTATTTCGTATGAATGCTTACAATCAGAAGAAGGAATAGTATTCTCCATAAAAGTAGGTGGAATGCGCATAGAAATGTTAATGCCAGTACCAGTGAATGCCGATATTACTACGAGTAATGTTCAAGTTGTTATGGAAATGGCGTTTTCGGGAAGCATCCCACTATTATTTGCACCTACTATAGTGAGAATCGAGCGTGATGGCTTGAATTAACAATCACAATTCTTCAAGAAAAAAGTGTTACAATGTTTTTGATGGAAAAATTTGTCGCGTTTCTTAAGAAGTATTGGCCCCCGATCGTGATGATTTCAATAGCGACAATTTCGAAGTTTATTGGTTTTTTACGCAATGCATTTATTGCTTATTATTTTGGGGCATCACACAATGCAGATTTACTAGGTATCTTGTTATTTCCAACAGATTTCGTCACCGCATATTTGATTAATCAAACGATTATAACTGCACTAACAATTTTCTTTTCGCGAGATCAATCTGAAAAACAGCAAATATTTCTCCGAACCTTCCATTTCTATAGAGTCATATTGATTATCGCGTCTGTTTTGCTTGCAATCATCATGATGTTTGTTTATCCAGGCGTTCCTTGGCAGTATTGTGTCATAGCATCTCTTCCAGGTATTTTTTATGGTATGGCGGGGATTATTCAAAGCTATCTTAACTACAACAGAGTATTCTTTTGGCCAGCTGCACAAGAATTGGTTACCCATGTCATTTTATTGTTAGGTATTGTTGTCGCCGCGAAATTCGGAATATATCTGTATGTCGTTGTCATGATCTTTATTGGAATCTTGAGAATACTCATTATGATTCCAGATCTCAAAAAATTCTTAAAAGGGAAATCTTGGTTTACTGAATTGTTTGGTATTCAAAAAGTTCAATTTGAGAGTGCATTGATTTTGTATATTGGTCCAATTCTTTTCACTTTTATACTGTCAGGCGTTCCTGGCTTTTTGATTTTGAATAAACTGCATGGAGCAGGTGAAGGGTACATCGCTGCGTATAATTATGCTAATAAAGTGATCAATTTATTTAATCCAATTTTTGTTGTCCCATTAACGACCTACTTGATTCCAACTATGCAACGATGGATTGAAGAAAAGCGTTCTGTTGCGACCATTAACACTGTTGCGTTTGTTATGCTGAGTATTGCCTCTTTGGCTTTTTCTCTCGTATTAGTGATTTGGCCAGAATTTCTTATAAATTTGATTTACGCTCGAGGCCATTTCGATCATCAAGCAATGTGGTTAACGAGTAAATTTTTGAGATACCAAGCGTTTGCCACTGTTGGATATGCCTTGATGTATTACTTACTGCAATTGACATTGCTGCATAATAAACCAAAACGGTTGATGGCATCATTTATTGTCGGTACCATTGTGATTGTAGGATTGTTGTATGCAATACCTTTTGCACCGTATGTCACTGTTGGTGTCTCACTGACTCTCGGAGTACTCGCTAGTATAATTGTTTTGATTTGGTAATGGCCGTCGCTATCGTCGAAGATGATAAGTCGTTGGCAATGGCAATCTCCACATATTTAGATGGCCGTTCATTACATACAAGATGTTTTACAAAAATCTCTGACGTACTTAATTCCGATTTCCAATTTTCTGTAATATTGTTGGATTTGCATCTTGAGGATGGTAATTCGATTTCTTCAATAACACATTTGCAAAAACAGAGGCCAAACACAAAAATTATTGTTATGACAGGTTTTGATTCCTTACCAGTAAGATTACAGAGTTTTGGGTACGGCGCTTTTGATTACCTAAAGAAACCGATTTTTCCTGCAGAGTTATATGCAAGAATTATGAGATTTACCAAACAAGAAAAATCTTTGTCGCCATCATTGGTCAACACAGTATTATTCACTACCACAGAATCGGCTATTATCAGTATCTTGATTGAATCTTTGGGAGTGCCGGTATCTTCGGAAGAACTTTGTGATCGAATTACTTGTTCAAAAAGTGCGCTGTATACAAATATTTCCAGAATTAAGGCGAAGTGTGGTGAAAAATATCATATAAAAAGTGCGTATGGTCGTGGGTGGTATATAGAAACTCAAAATACCTCGAATCAAGTGCTATAATTCTCAATGCAAACCCACATTACAGATGATGTTACAAAAAACATTGCAGGATTGATAAAAATACACCTTCCTGACGAGACAGTTCCGCATTTCACGTCACAATTAAATACCGCGCTGGACGCAGCTGAAGTTCTGAAAGAATTAAACACAGATACAGTGACAGAGACTTCACAGACACATGGCCTTACAAATGTATTAGCAGAAGATGAGCCGCAAGAAGGTCTTGATATCAATGAATATCCAAATAGAGATGGAATGGAAAAATCATATTTTAAGGTAGACAAAGTTTTATAGTATGAACATAGAAAAACAGACAATAGAATCATTAAAAAAGGGTTTGCTCGCAAAAGAATTCTCTGCAGTAGAACTTACCCAAGAATATGCTAAAACTATCGAATCAAAAGAACCAGCTTTAAATGTATTCGTATCCCAAACACGAGATCAAGCACTTGCTGCAGCTGCAGTTTTTGATCAAAAGTTTTCTCAAGGGGTTGAAGTTTCTCCAATCGCAGGTATACCATCGGTTCTTAAAGACAACTTTAATTGGAAAGGAACGAGAACTACAGCAAGTTCAAAGATTCTTGATAATTATATTTCGCCATACAATGCTACTGTCACGCAAAGATTAATAGACAACGATGCCGTAATTCTCGGAAAAACAAATATGGATGCATTTGCCCATGGATCGTCTACAGAAGCAAGTGATTATGGAGTTACAAAAAACCCATACGATACAACGCGAGTTGCTGGTGGTTCCTCCGGTGGTAGTGCTGTTGCAGTTGCTGCAAATATGGCGGTGTATGGCATAGGGAGTGAAACAGCTGGTTCAGTTCGAGGTCCAGCAGCGTGGTGTGGAATTTACGGGTTTGCTCCTACGTACGGAAGAAATAGTCGATATGGTGTTATTGCAATGGGTTCTTCACTTGATAGGCCTGGAGTTTTAGCTAATAGTATTGTTGATTGTGCTGTTGTTACTGATATTATTTCAGGGCAAGACGCTCATGATGCAACAACGATTCAGCAACCACATTCGGAATATGCAAAGAACCTTTCGGCAGATAATACTTCAGTGACTATTGGAATTCCTCGGCAGTTCTTAGATGAACGAATCGATAGAGAAGTCGCACAAAAGGTACGGGACGCGATCAATGAATATGAGAAGCTAGGAATTAAGGTTGTTGAAATCGATCTTCTTGATCCAAAATACTCTATAGCTGTGTATACAATTGTCATGAGAAGTGAAGTATCTTCTAATTTGGGAAGAATTGATGGTATTCGCTACGGACATCGATCGCAAGAAAAGGCAGAAAGCGTCCTTGATCAGATTTCATATAACCGTGGAGAAGGTTTTGGAAACGAAGCAAAGCAGCGAAGTATGACCGGTGCATATACACTTTCAGCTGGGTATTACGATGCATATTACAAAAAAGCTCAGAAAGTTAGAACATTGATTATTCAAGATTTCGCACAAGCATTTAAATCAGTTGATCTCATTGTTGGTCCAACTATGCCTACTGTTGCTCCTAAAATTGGGGTAACTCAGGACAATCCATTGTTTGGTGAACTAGCAGACGTTTTGACTGAGCCAAGTGCGCTAGCAGGTCTACCATGTGTTTCAGTGCCGGTTGGGTTAAATAGTGAAGGATTACCAATTGGCATGCAAATTATTGGACCTCAATTCCAAGAACAAGCAGTTTTAGATCTTGCGTACTTATTTGAACAGAGAATTGCAAAATAGTATGAACTACGAATTAATCATAGGATTAGAAATCCATATTCAGGCGAAAACAAAGTCAAAAATGTTTTGTCGTTGTGATGCGAAGTATTTTAATGCTGCGGCAAATAGTCATGTTTGTCCAGTTTGTTTGGGATTACCTGGTGCATTACCAGTTCCAAATAAAAAAGCGATAGAGCAGTGTATCAAGCTTGGATTAGCGTTAGGGTGTTCAATTAATAAGTTCTCTAAGTTTGACCGAAAAAACTACTTTTATCCAGATTTACCAAAAGCTTATCAGATTTCTCAGTATGATTTGCCATTCGGGTATGAAGGTACAGTGAGTATTGAATCCGCTAGCGGAGACAAAACAATTAGAATCACTCGAGTTCATATGGAGGAAGACACGGGTAAGTCTATCCATTCAGCAACAAAGACTTTGCTTGATTATAATAAATCAGGGGTTCCTCTCGTTGAAGTTGTAACTGAACCAGACTTTAGGGAAATAAAGGATGTGTTAGCATTTGCAAAACGATTAAAACAGATTGTTAAATATGCGGGAATTAGTGATGCGGACATGGAAAAAGGTCAGATGCGTTTTGAACTTAACATGTCACTTCGGAAACCAGCTGAAACTGAATTGCCAAAATATAAGGTAGAAGTTAAGAATATTGGATCAATTTCAGTATTAGAGAAGGTAATCACCTATGAAATGAAACGTCAGGGAGATATTCTTGATGGAGGTGAGACGCCTGTACAGGAAACGCGAGGGTTACGTGATCTTTCGGGTGTTACTTATTCGCAGCGGGTAAAAGAGGAAGCAAATGATTATCGATATTTTCCAGAACCAGATATTCCACCAATTATGTTTACCGACGAACAAATTGAAACAATAAAACAAACTATTCCAGAGTTGCCTGTTGCAAAGAAATCAAGATATATGAGTGAATACTCGTTGGATGCAGCGCTTTGCGAAAATCTAATTGCAACACGAATAAAAGCCGAGTGGTTTGAAAGTGCAATTAAAGATGTTCAAAACTTAACAGAAATTGCCCAAATAGCGAAATGGTTTGTGGGTGACCTCATGGCAATGATGAAGACCTCCAAAGTAAAACTTGTGCAACTTAAAGTCTCACCAGAACAATTGAAAGAATTGGTCCAGCTCCTACAAAGTGGCAAAATCTCTTCTCCAATTGCGAAACAAGTACTTGCGGAAATGTTCGAAACAGGCAAATCAGCAACAGTTATTGTTTCCGAGAAAGGGTTGGAAGTTGTCAATGATGAGTCAGCTTTAGAAGAAATTGCGCGGAAAGTAGTTGCAGCAAATCCTAAAGTCCTAGAAGATATGAAAAAGAATCCAAATGCTTACAAATTCTTGATTGGACAGGTGATGAAAGAGACACAAGGTAAAGCAAATCCTCAGGTCGCAGAAAAGGTCCTACTTGCTGTATTGCAAGGCTAATACTCAAAATCGCCGGTTGAGTCGATTATCTTTTTAACTGGTTCTTCAGATTCACTAGTTGGAAGTTCTCCTGGTGTTTGAAGTTGCGCTAATACGTAACTTGTTGCTCTTCCTTTACCAACGGGAACGATTAATCCTTTTGCCTGAAGATCATTTAAATCTCGAAATGCTGTAGCTATAGCTACGTTCATTGTTGCTGCATATTTTTTTCTGGAAAGTTTTTTATGCTGTTTGAAGAGTGTTAGGATTTTTAATTGTCTATCGTTAAGGGATGCCCTGATATGTGGCGCTATTGATGCTTGATGCATTAATGCATCATGTACGGTTTCGATCTGACCAGAGACTTCTTTGACGAGTTTTTCGGTAAATTGAGTAAACTGAGTTGGAGACGGATCGAATGTGAAATCAGTTTTTTGAATTACCTTCCATGCGGCAGTGATAATTGAAGTGGTCCCAGATGCCCAGTATCGACTAGGTTTGATTATTGTGTAGGTGTTCAGAAGTGCTGTTTGCAAATTGAACTGCAAGAATGGATAGCTCGAAATAAGGTGGTAAAGTGTTATTGACGCAAGAAGTAGGGTGTTGATTTGCTCATTCGGATATGACAGGACTTGTCTAATATCGGTCCAGAGTTGATATGTTGGATGTGTGGTTCGATTGCGAAGTCCATCGCTAACGTACGTCGGAGTTTCATGTGGTGCACGTACTTTCCCTTCTTCCCAAAAATCGCTAAACCCATCTGCGAGTAATTTGTTTTCGTGCTGGAGAACTGCTGTAGTAAAAGTGTTCTCACGAACTGCTCGTGCGTATTTCATGACAGATACGCAGTTTTTAAGCAAACGGATTTGTGGTTGGCTTGCTCTCTGGTCTGCTGTGTCAATCATGTCTCTTGCGTCATCCGCTGAAAGTGTTAATTCCATAGATGTTGCAAGTGTTTGAACATCGAGTATTTGTGTTTCCGCAGCTTGTTTTTTGTAAAAAGCAGAATGATCCACACCCTTCGGAAGAGTTGCTATGGTATTTTCAAGAGAAAGTAGTGCAGTTACTAGTTCATGTGATATTTGTAATTCCATATCATAATCGTATCACAAAACCAAAAGGATGCTAAAGCAACTTTGCGGTACTAGTATTGACAGTGCTAGTACGGTGAGGTATAATTCTGGAGTGAAAAAGTCAATTAGTCAAAAAATAAAAGAAGCTCGAGTACAGTCAAACTTGACGCAAAAACAACTTGCAGAGAAACTTGGTTGTACAGATATCATGGTAAGTAGATACGAATTAGGTACTGTCCCCGTATCTATAGAAAGGTTACAGCAAATTGCTATTGCAGTTGCTAAGCCAGTAGCTTATTTCTTTGATGACGATGAAACTGTAACAAACAATATTTCACAAAGAAAAAAATCACCAGTAAAACAAGCATTCGTGTTTGACCTTGACGATACCCTCGTTGATGGACGTCGATTTTGTGGTGAAACCATTGCCCGAGCAATTACTAGCCAAGTTCCTTCAGCGGATTTTGAACTCATTTGCCAATTGCATGATTCAATTAAAGGGTTAGCTATTGAAGACCTTTATTATTCGATTTTGAAGCAGTTGAATATCAAAGCCGATGTAAAAAAGCTTCTTGCTTACGACAAGGTTATCCAACAGGAAAGCATTTACAAATTGCAACTCTTTGATGGAGTTGTAGAAATGTTAGATTTCTTAAAATCTAGTGGAAAGAAGTTATACATTTGTACAAATAGAACTAAACAACTTTTAGATAGTGTACTCAAAGCTAATAAAATTGAACATTATTTTGATGAAGTTATTTCGTGTGTTGATGCAGGTTACAAAAAGCCAAATCCATACTGCCTTCTTGATGTAATCAGGAGATCTGGCTTGCCTGCAGAACAGTTTATATACTTCGGGGATAGTGAAGTTGACTCCCAATTTGCGTCGAACGCAGGGATTGAACACATAATCTTCGATCAATATATGAATAATAATAATCTTTTCTCTAAACTCGTTAATATGTTCTTGGAGGGGAGGTAAGTATGACACCACAAATTCATAATGGTAAGGAAGTTAGTTTGCAGAAGCACAATGCGGAAATAGTAAAGCATGTTCATCAACATGAAATGGAAATGTCATATTCGCAACAGAAAATTGCAGAAGTTAGTCGAAGACTAGCATTTTTGTTTAGTTCAAAGTGTCAGCATTTAGCCGGTAAGTATAAATACGATCCTAGAATGAATAGTATATTGGTTGATGGAGTTAGTCGTGTAACACCTGGAGATAAAATATTTCAGGATATTGAAAAACTAGCCGCAGTTGAGTTCTCTCGTGAAAGATTAGATGGCTCTAAACGACAAATAGAAAGTGTTTTAGAAATTGCCGATCAAAGTTTTGCCATTCGCGAGAATATTAACAAACTTAAGAAAGAACCTATAATTTCGGAATATGAATTCAACCAAATATTCAATATTGATGAGCGCGTGGGATATACAGATACGTCTTTTTTACGTCGTGATACTGAACTTGTATCTGTTGTATATGCACGATTTTTGACTAAATGCCATAAAGAAGTTATTGAACGACAGCAAGAGCTTATCAATCAATTTCCTCACGAAAATCCGCAAGTCCTTATTGCAAAAAACATGAAAATGTTTGCATGGTTATCTGAACCATTAATTTCTCGACATTTAGATCTTTATCTTGTTGAAGAACTTCTGAGACTAAAGCCTATGCAGTTATAATTCCAATGCATCAGAAATGCCTTGCATTGCTGTTAATGAAATCTCAATAAATTTTTCAAGAGGGATGTTGAGTGCTTCTGGTTTTTCACACATTGCAACTTCATTTCTTCTAGTTCCTGCTGCAAATTTTGGTTCTTTTAAGAATCTTTTCAATACAGATGAAACTTTTACCTCAGCTATTTTTCGGGAAGGATAGACATAAGCGACTGCAGTAATCAATCCGGTAAGGCTATCAACACAGAAAATTGCCCATTCTCCTAAGTTTGCTGCCTGTCTTCCGGTAAGATCTGGAGCATGTGCCTTTACCATATTGAGAACGGAATCTGAAATTTCAAGTCCATATTTTGACAGCATATCTCGAGTATGTTGTGGATGTTCTGCTTTAAATTCTCCACCAAAATCACAATCATGAATCAATCCAGCAAGCATCCATTCTTCTTTTGGAGGTTCGTTTGCGGTAATTCGACCTTGAGATTCGAGGTAATCGTAAATTGCTCCCATACACGCTTCTACGGCGAATGAATGGCGAACAATATTAGGTTCTAATTGCTTTTCTAATGCTGATACATATTCTTTTCTTTCCATCGCAAATTATACGGGGAAAATGATCGTGTGACAATGTTTCGCGAGGGATGGTGGTAGAATAAGTTATAAGTTATACAGTCGACTATGTTACGTAATAAACGAGTATTGATAACCGGTTGCACAGCGGGAATAGGGCACGAAGTTGCTAAGGGGTTTGCTAAACAAAATTATGATTTGATTCTAATCGGTCGAAACGAAGTAAAACTGCAATCACTTTCAGCAGAACTACGTTCACTTGCTGATAAACAAATTAAAATTGACTACTTTGTATGTGATTTCGAAAAGTTGTCACAAGTAGCACAAGTAAGCAAACTTATTACATCTGCATATCGAGAAATTGACGTATTGGTTAACAATGCTGGAGTATGGGAGCAAAAGCGTCGAGAAGATGATCATGGATGGGAGATGACGTGGGTAGTTAATTATTTTGCATCTTTTATTTTAACCAATAATGTCCTTCCAATTTTGGAATTAACTGCCGCCGAGACGCACGATGTACGAATTATTAATATGGCATCTGAAGCACATCGATTTGGAAAAATTCAATTTCCATTGGCAAAAACATTCCACTTTTTCAAAACTTATGGTTCAACAAAACTTGCTAATGTGTTACACGCAAGCTATTTAGCTAATAAGTTTGCTGATCAAAATATTCGAGTAAACTCAGTGCATCCAGGGGTTGTTGCTTCAAATTTTTGGAACAAGTTTCCTACATTTATCTCTTCAGCATTGAAGAAGTTTATGATTACTCCAGAAGAAGGAGCTAGAACAGCGTTGTCTCTCGCAATATCACCAGAAGTAACGGTAACAGGTCACTATTTTGAGAATATGAAATCAGTTAAGCCAAGTAAAGACGCGCTGGACGCGACAACAATGATTGCGCTCTATAACGAGACAAGAATACTACTAAAGGAATATCTCGTTAATTAGACGTTCGGCAGATACCGTACTATAATACGCAATTCGAGTGGAGAGGTGGCTGAGCGGTTGAAGGCACTACTCTCGAAAAGTAGCATACGGTTTTCCGTATCGAGGGTTCGAATCCCTCCCTCTCCGTTTTTACAAAAATTCTCTCCTTCCCTACAAGTAAGAAAATCCTTTCTTTCTTGTAACGGTCAGGAACCGAAATTTTTAAACGGAATGAATGAGAGAAATTAAGAATGTGAAAGGGAGGATACTAATACAATGACGAATACTAGTTTTAATAAGAAAGGTCCTCCTTTATTTGTATGAAGTGGTAACGCTAATACTGGTCTCTCACCCTGTTTTGGAATGCTTTACTGTCTCGACCGTCCTTATTTGAGCCAGGCATATCCCCTGGGTTCTCTTTAAAGTGTTTATCTAACTGTGATTCATCAGTCAATTTGACCAAACCTAATAATACCGATGTTAAACTAAGCATAGCAATACCATTATGCTCACCTGCGATTGCTATCCCTAATCCAGCAGCAGCAAAGGCTACGGCAGCTGTCGCTTTTGGGTGCTCTACCGTAAAATCCATTATTGCATCATGAATTCTACGACCAATTGGTTTTGATTCTTTTGTTGGTTCTGATATTTGGTTAGTCATTAATGGTTTGTGTTGAAATTTTATTGCAAGCGTCTTCAATAAATGCCTGGTATTGATTTTGTATTAGTTGTCGTCTTTCTTCCGAGTATTCACGGATACGTGCGCTTAGAATCTCTGTATATTTGACTAAATTTTCTTGATTACTACTTGCAAGTTTAAAGGTTTCCACGGCTAATTCTTTTTCTTCATCTGTTTCAAGAATTTGATCAAGTAGTGATGCAAAAGCAGCTATTGTAATCGCTGATACATGCTTTAAGCGTTGTTCGTTACTTAGATATGGTGCTTTTTCTTTTAGTAAGCTATCAATTGTTGCGGGGGTTATTGGTTGATTCATAAGTTAGGTTATCATAAGTCAATCACTTTTACTATATTGTACAAGTGCTAGAATAAGATATGATCAAATTGAAATTTATAATTATTTTTCTATTAGTTGTTGTTATCTGCATTTTAGGCTTAACAGGTTTTCTTTATCAGGATTTCAATTCTAAATTGTCTGAAAAACAGGAAGAAATTTCGAAACTTATAATTGAAAAGGAGACAGTAACATCTGTTATCAAAGATATTAACAAATCTGATGTACAAATAGCATCTGTTCCAAACTGTTCGTTAGATCAAATAATTTCTAATGTTTCGACAAAAGGAGAAAATCTAAAAATAGTTTCAGTTCCAATTAGCAGTGAGGAAGGATATACGTGGTTTATGCACTATCTCGAATCGGTTCATTTTGATGATAATGGTAGTACATACCAGGTGACGTGTAAGAGTGATTTTGCTGAACAATACAATAAGATGTTAGAAGTGTTTTCTCCTGAATATTATGGAAACTATACACCTTCACAAGATAGAGGACCTATAATTGGTAAATTTGAGATTGTAAATCCAGAGCAAAAAAAAGTACCATTGTTCTATACAATAGCGAGAAATAAATCTGGACAGGAAGCCCTTGTTTCGATAAATTTTCAGACCAAGGAAGTTAGGCAATTTTATTCGACTAAGTACTTATCTTTGTCATTACTGGATTTTTATGGAGATAGTGATGGAATTTCATTGTTATTTACTGCTTATAGAACGGGTAATGTATGCGGTGAAGGTGATTGTGCAGCAAAAATAAATATCATTACTACCGAAATTTGTAAGAATGCTGCTGTTGGTCTATGGGAAGTAAACGTTGTAACGGGTAAAGCAACAAAGGTAAAATCCGATAATTGCAATTATATTGGTGGTTGATATGAAAATATTTCAAACCATTAAAAACTCAATATCAACCAAAACTGCAATATTATCCTTTCTGGGTTTGTTCCTTTTCGGTATTTTTTATCACATTCTCATTCTGACTCGTGTTGTTGATTATCGCTTTGCTTGGGGCGGGCGATTAACGAGTTTGGAGCAAATGTATAAATTTGAAGCGGTTTCGGTAATTCTACAAATAGTGCTTACCGCTATTGTTGTAACTAAGCATAAAGCAACGACAAACTCATTAACCTTCAAGATTACGAGAGTACTGGTGTTTATGATTTCAGCACTTTTTCTACTAAACACGTTGGGTAATATTCTTGCCGTTAGTTGGTTTGAGAAACTGGTATTCACACCGATTACGTTATGGTCGAGTATTGCTACCTTGAAAATTGCTCTGGATGACTAATTTTACAATTCACTTTGTC
>CAZCKT010000020.1:0-5553 GCA_964499355.1 uncultured Candidatus Saccharibacteria bacterium
GGTTGGTTGGTCAGCTTTGCGAATCCCTTCAAGCGGCTGATTCTTCGTGAGTTGTTGTTTTGCAACGCGGTACGTAATTTTCATAGAACAGTATACAACAGAATTGAGCTGCTTTGCTAACCAGTAGTAATAATTCGGTTGTTTGTAGTATAATTCACTATTGCATCCATAGCTCAACTGGATAGAGCATCAGTCTTCGGAACTGAGGGTTGGGGGTTCGAATCCCTCTGGGTGCATTTTGTACTTTTGCGATGTAAATCGCTCTGGTTGCAATGTATGGTTTGTGTACTAAATTTAAGTCACAGCTAAAAACTTTTCACTGCCTTCCTTTTTCCAATAACCACTATGAATATTTATATTTACGATGAAGATCCTCAGTATTTAGATATGATGAATAGGCAGCTTGTCGAAGCTGGTCACAAAGTTTTAGGTAGCAACAACTCTTCAATGGCAAGTTTAGGTTTGATTACAGATAAAGAAACTTTATCGATGGCGATAATAACTGTCGAAGAACTCAATAGAGACGACGCCTTAGTCTTGATTGGCCAGTGTGTAGAGTGGAAAATTCCGGTAATGGTAAGAACAAGTCGCCGTTTACAGGAAGAACACGTTGAATCTGAAATCGCACTAATTGAAAAAGACTTAGGTCGAACAGTTAAACGTTCAGAAGTAGAATACTATGTATTGGATGGTGACAATCGTAATGATTTATTAGATTTACTAGTGGCGGATGTTCGTGAATTTGCGAGTGAAAGACATATAAAGGATAAATTAAAAGGTTAGGAAATGAGAGGACAAAGAATTTTGATTTATGAGGAGAATCGTGGAGTTTCACAAGACGCAGCCATGAAAATTGGAGCAACTTACGGAACCTATGTTACAAATGAAGAAGAAATTGCATTGCGCGAAGTTTTATCGAATGGATCTGAATACAAGTTTGTTGTTGTATTATGGCATGAAACTAGTGTGGCAAACTTTGTTAAAAGTTGTATCGAAAACAAAACTCCTGTCTTAGTCATTAAAGATAGAACAAGTCGCGAAGATGATACCGAAGTTCAGAAAGAAATTATTCGTCAAGTATACGGAGAGCTTGGCTATAAGCCAGGAGTAAATCAGCTCATTGTTAGAACCACAAATGTTCAAAAAGAATTTCAGAATCAACGTTTACTTGAACATGTCATTGCGATGGAATCTTCATTAAAAAACGCATCGTATTCTGTGCCCGAAGCCGAACAGTGGTAGAGTTTGATTAAAAGGAATACAATACCGCATTACACTGCTCCCCAATAATAACAATGTATGAAACGAATTTTAGTATTAGAAGACGACCACACCACACGTCTTGCGTACGAGTCAATGCTTGATGGAGTATATGAAGCAACTTTTTACGAACAAATTGACGAAGCAACCCAGGAAATAACGACGAATCCTGGTAAATATGAATTTGTTTTGAGTGATTGGGATATTGATAACTCCCCAGATAAAACTGCAGCAGGCTTTGTTCGGGCATGTCTTGAACAAGGAAAGAACGTTATGATTCGAAGCAATAAAGATCAGCTAACAGTGGAAAGGGAAGTTGAAGCAAGAGTAAATAAAAATGAAATAGAAACATCTGCAAGAATGGTTGTTTGCGGCGTTACAAACGAACGAGGATTAAAAACCTCTCGACTTCATAAAGAGCTAAAAGAATTCTCTGATACAGGAACAGTTTCCGGTGAAATCGCTTATTAGCATTTTACTCGTGTTACAATATGGTTAATTTCACACTTTTGCTATGCAACAACCTTGGTATCCGTACTCTGTAAACTACGATTGGGTAAAGACGAAGAATGACTCAGATAAAACGTATGATTTAGACTCTATTGCAGAACGACGCGCGTACTATCAAGAAAAAGCAGGTGCAGAAATTGAATATCTTCGGGATTATTTTCGCAAGCAGACATTTCTCGGGTATTGGTTAGCTCCAAAACAATCGGGAAAGGGTACGTATATGAATGGTCTGAAAGAGATTTTTGGTACAGAGCTGTTTACTCACATTAGCGTTGGAGACTTAGTTCGTGCAGCAGAAACCGAATATCGAGAGAAAGGTAAGGAATCTGAAGTCTATACCTATGCGGTAGCAAATTACCGTGGTGACATGCATATCGACGAAGCATTTGATGCTCTTGTTGGCCGTTCAACTGAAAAATTAGTTCCTACAGAATTAGTGATGGTATTCCTTCGACAAACGATTCAGAAATTCGAGAAAAAGACTTTGTTTATTGATGGTTTTCCTAGAAATCTTGATCAGGTTTCGTACTCTTTATATTTCCGAGAATTAGTAAATTACCGAACAGATCCTGACGTTTTTATTATGATTAATGCCCCAATTACTGTTTTGGATGAAAGAATGAAGCAACGAAGAACGTGTTTGACCTGTGGAAACTCTCGAAGTATTGCATTGTTACCAACAAAAGAAATTGGGTACGATGCAGAAAAGGACGAATATTATTTGATTTGTGATTTTCCGGGTTGTAAGGGTGGCCGAATGGTTACGAAAGAAGGCGATGACAAAGGAATAGAGTATTTAAAAAGCAGAATCCTTGCCGATGTCGAAGTTATGAAGCGTGCGAGAAATTTATATGGTATTCCAAAAATCGAACTTTTTAACTCTCTAGATCAAGATAAGGCATTGGAATATGTCGACCCATACGAATGTACCTCGGCTTGTGTATATTCACATGACGAATCAGGTAAAGTTAGTGTGGAAAAAACTTTGTGGAATGTTGAAGATGGTGAAGAGCGATATTACAGCTTGTTACCAGCTGCTGTTGTCACGCAGTTAGTGAAGCAATTAGCGCATGTACTCGGGTACAAAAAAATAGAGTGATTTAACTATAGGGCTTTCCTGTGCTATAATTACATATGTCAGTTGGAGCCAGTGTAGAACCTAAAGGTGGAAAAATGTTAGATAAAGCAATTGCTGGTAGTTTTTCACAATTAGAAGAAGCGTTATTAAGTACCACATATGTTTTCTTACATAAGGGACAAGATCCTGAAATTAAGGAAAAATTAGAGATTGCTAGAGAGTTGTCCGTAGTACTACAAGACTCAGTTAGGGATCATGGACTTATAAAAAATTTTAGGGAACCGGTAGCAATCAACGAACCTGTTGGTATGTTGCGAGGATTAGTGACTTCAGCACTCAAATCTGTTGAGGAAAAGGGTTTTGAAAGAGTATTTGGAGAGATTGGGGCATTCATCACTAAAATAGTTGTTACAACTCGTGATTTAGGTTACTCTACGTTGACTATTGTTGACGCCCCACAGCTGAATCAAATCGATATCAAATATGAAACTGTGACTCTCCCTACTAAACGTACTTGTGTTATCAGTTTTAAGGATGGTGCGATGGTTGAGTTTAGTGTTACAACTCGAAATAGAACTACTGGCACGTTAGGTTAGTTTCTCAGCTTTCTCTTGACACTTATTTTTTTTGCGCTATACTATTAGCAGTCTTATGTAATGACTGCTAGAAATGAAAAAACAACACGATGACCAAGTAAAACCAGTAGCAGAACTTGAAATCCAAGTTTCTCAGCTATCTGAACAGGTTTCAGATCTTGATACCAAGTTGCGAACTGCACTTGCGGATTATCAAAACATTAGAAAGGAACTTGAAAAACAACAGGATTTGCGAGAATCAATGCTTAAAAAGCATGTTTTTAGCGACTTAATTGATATCTTTACAGATTTGGCTTTTGCCGTAGACCAGCTCCCAGAATCGTTAAAAACTGATAACCATGTTCAAGGGGTACTCAATATTATGATGAAGTACAAAGACTTACTTCGAAACCATGGGGTGACAGAACTTTCATTCCAAGAAGGTGATGCATATGATCCCAAATACGCTGAAGTATTAGGAGTTCTTTCTCATCCAGAGATGGATGGAAAAGTCGCTCAAATGGTTCAGCCTGGTTATCGAATTGGTGATGTGCTGATTAAACCAGCGCGTGTCATGATTTATAAGAAACAAACAAACTAATTTAATTTTAAGAAATATGGGAAAAATATTAGGAATTGACCTCGGAACAACAAACTCTGTTGTTGCTGTTATGCAAGGTGGAACACCACGTGTCGTTCCAAACCAACAAGGATCAAATTTAACTCCATCTGTTGTTGCAGAAGGAAATGATAAAGAATCTATTGTTGGTGTCACTGCAAAAAATCAAGCAGTATTAAACCCAGAAAACACTATTTATTCGATTAAGCGATTGATTGGTCGACGATGGAAGGACGAAGAAGTACAACGAGATATTAAACTCTTCCCATTCGAGATGCGTGAAGACAAACACGGCGGTGTTGAAGTCAAAATGAACGGAAACTGGTACAAACCACAAGAAATTTCCGCAAGAGTCTTACAGAAATTGAAACAGGATGCAGAAAGCTACTTTGGCGAAACCATTACAGAAGCAGTTATTACTGTTCCAGCATATTTTGACGACTCACAACGACAGGCAACCAAAGATGCGGGTAAGATTGCAGGATTGAACGTTCTTCGTATAGTAAACGAACCGACAGCAGCAGCACTTGCATATGGAGTAGACAAGAAAAAAGATGGAAAAATCGTTGTATTCGACCTTGGTGGTGGAACTTTCGACGTTTCTATCCTTGAAGTTGGAGATGGCGTATTTGAAGTACTATCCACAAATGGAGACACCCACTTAGGTGGAGATGACTGGGATCAGTATTTGATCGATATGCTTGCGAAAGAATTCAAAGACAAAGAAGGAATTGATTTGAAGGCAGACAGCTCAGCATTACAACGATTGAAGGAAGCAGCAGAAAAGGCAAAAATTGAGCTTTCACAAGCACAAGAGACCAATATTAACATTCCATACATTACCGCAACTAAGGAAGGTCCAAAGCACTTAATGAGAAAACTTACTCGATCAGAATTGGAGAAATTAACCAATCCACTTATAGAGCGAGTCGAGGCACCATGCAAGAAAGCATTAGGTGATGCGAAACTTTCAACATCTGATATCGACGAAGTAATCTTGGTCGGTGGTATGACAAGAATGCCAGCAATTCGAGAGAAAGTAGCAAAGATTTTCGGTAAGGAAGCAAAGCAGGATGTAAACCCAGATGAAGTTGTTGCTTTAGGTGCAGCAGTACAAGCAGGTGTTCTTAAAGGTGAAGTCACTGATATTACATTGTTGGACGTTACTCCGTTATCTCTTGGTATAGAAACCATGGGTAGAGTTATGACCGTATTAATCCCACGAAATACAACGATTCCAACCGAAAAGAAGCAAACCTTTACTACAGCATCAGATAATCAACCATCAGCTGAAGTTCATGTATTGCAAGGTGAGCGACCAATGGCATCAGATAATAAAACGTTAGCAACTTTTGTGCTTGATGGAATTCCACCAGCACCACGAGGCGTACCTCAAATCGAGATTGTCTATAAGATTGACGCTAACGGTATCTTGAACGTTTCTGCAAAAGATACTGCAACCGGTAAAGAACAAAAAGTTACGATTACCGCATCAACGGGGCTTTCAGATG
>CAZCKT010000020.1:5563-14522 GCA_964499355.1 uncultured Candidatus Saccharibacteria bacterium
AGATGACGAAGTTACAAAGCTTGTTGAAGAAGCAGAGAAGCACGCAGAAGATGACAAAATGCGAAAAGAAGTAGCCGAAATCCGAAACAACGCTGATTCATTGACCTTCATTGCAGAAAAAACAATGAACGATTTGAAGGATAAAGTTACTGACGATGATAAGAAGAATATCGAAGAAAAGGTAAAAGTCGTTCGAGAACTTCTTGCAAAAGATGTCGCACAACTCGACAAAGAAGAATTGAAAGCGAAAGCTGAAGATTTGAGCAAATCACTACAAGAAATTGGAGAGAGAGCATACAAGTCGAGCAATGCTACACCAGAGGCAGCACCAACAGAAGGCCAACCAACAGCACCAACCGGTGACCAAGCAGAAGGTCCAGTTGAAGGCGAAGTCGTCAAATAAGTGAATGCGGCAGGGAGAAATCCCTGCTGCTTCAATCATTTTTCTGCTATCATGAACTATGTTTCTGTTTGATTGGTTTAAGCGAAAGAAAAAAGCTCCTGAAGTTGAGGGCTCGTTGTCGTATATTCCAGGGAGTCAGACACCTAACCAAGATGAGCCGATATACATGGAACATGGTGCTTTAGTAAAACGAATGTACGTGCAACCAGAAGCTCGTTCGGCACTTGATCACTCCAACATTAGAATTTATACAGGAAACCCATTTCGAGCATCCACAGGGATGGCACAGGTTACCTTCTAGCCTTTACTCTGAAACTGATAATATTGAAAGTATGATCAGCTTTGACACTTACTGATTTTATCCCTTTAACGGTACTACGAATGCTATTTTTTACTTCTTCTGCAATTTGAGGAGCAGTATTATGGTGCATTTGAAAATTGCACTTACCGCTACCAATAACAGTATACGTTCCCCAAAAATTACGTGTAACGAAATAATGGGGATTATTCATAAACAAACTTGCCGAACCGCTAAGTTCTGCAAGTAATTGTTCTTTTTTAGATTTTTTTGCTTCTTTTTCTTTTGGGGTCACCGCGAATTATACGCTTTTTGGGGCAGAATTTCAATCGCTTGCAGTTACACCGCTTGTAATTCTGAATTCAAAAACGTACTTGTAGTCTATTAAGTTGTCTTGAGTCCAAATGCTTACAGGTTCTACGATTGTTTTACTATTATCTGCTGCAGCTTTTCTGATTATTGCTTCGATTAACTTCAAATTTTTCTCCTCGCCAAACTCGTTATTTGGTTCACTCATTTTTCCTGTTATCGTTGTATGTCCACCAAGACCGCGTGATGTTATTGAAACGCTATCAGCACCGATTGTGTGTAATTTTAGCTCTAAAGATGCTTTTACACCTTCTGAACCGTCTTTAAAATAGGAGTTGAATGCCATGACCTATATTATATCACGACGCATGGTACTTCTCAAAGTTTACAGCTAGTCATTTACTTCGTACGGGACGAAACACAAGACGGAATATTTGTTTGTTGCTTCACCTTTTGTTACGCACCCAATATGTGTTTCAATTGGATCCGCTTGAATGATATCAAGTATAGCTGAACATTTCTTAGAAAAATTTTCTTGGTTTTCCTTTGATGCGAATACAATAACGACTTTCGCAACATTAGGCTTTTCTGTGGAGTATCCTTTTGCTTCAACAAAGAGAATTTTATTTTCTTCCCATGCTGAATGCGAACAAATTTTGATACATACCTCTTCAGCTGCTTGTTGTTCAAGAGTTTGTCCTTGCAATACTATGACGTCAACTTTCATAACAGTGCGGGATTTTTGAATATTTTTCCGTGACCCGGGATTATCCATTTAGCGCCTGATTCTAGGACCTTATTGCGTGAATCGAGAAGTGCAACGGCATCCGTCATAAAGGGATCTTCGGTATTGAGTAATTCTTCGGCAGTGTCTGATTTTTGTTTGCCATCTTCCCACCAGAAAACGTCTTGCGCAATACAAACCATCCCTAAATTCTGAGTGTTTACGAGTAGTGAGAATTGTTCTGTCGCATGTCCAGGAGTAGGAAATATGGTGAATTCTGGTTCTAGCCAATTTCCTGAATAAGGAAGTTCCTGATCATTATTCCATTGCATGCTTCCATCGTAAATTGGTGTTTTTGGAAACAGTTTGATGTTGAGAACGTGATCTAAATGATAGTGAGTAAGAAAAATTGCTGTGATATCTTCAGGTTTGAGATTCTTTTCTTGCAGTTTTTCAAGCAATAAGGGGCCATTACAACCTGGATCAACGATGTAATTCTTACCATTTACTTGCAATAATGTGGTAGTTGGAGAGGCGAGATAAACTTCGTTATCTCCTGGGTGGGCATAACCTTCGATTAAAATCGTGAGGGTTGGGAGCATTTGAACTACTACTCAATTGGAAATGGGCGTGCTTCATCAAGCCTATTCAAAGTAACTCTTATTCTGAAAGCTCCTTTGATTATTCCGATTTCGTCCTTGTATGGATCAACTGATACAGTATCTACACCTTTTCCGACTGAAGTAATCGCTTCTGCGATTTCCTTGTTTGTTACCCCATTATTTGGAATAATAACGCCATCTACAACTGGTGTATTTTCACCGCCAGGTTGTTTGACCCTTTGTAACTCCTCTTGAACCAATGGCTTGATCGCTGTCCGAATATTCTCTGATGTTTCTGCATAAGTATTTGCCATTTAGTTTTTGTGTAAATTCATTTTTTAAACGGAGGGGGAGAGATTCGAACTCACGGTAGGGAAAACCCTACATTAGTTTTCAAGACTAACGCCATCAACCACTCGGCCACCCCTCCAGCGTTAAGCGTATTATAGCAAACTTTCTGAATTGGCTCAATTTTCTCTAGATACAGGAATCGATAGAATTGTATGGGTTAATTCCCCATATTTCAGCTTTTTAACGCCAGTGTAGAGTGCTTTTCCTGACGTTACACAAAGTGCATCAAGTTCAACAATATCGGTATCTGTTGGTTGATAATACTGTGATAAATCAGATGTTCTGAGTTTGCTTAAAGAAAGTTTCCAGTTCGCTGTTGTCGTAATCGATGTTACATAAGCCGAAGATTGTGAATCTCTTGAAATGCCTGCACGTACTAAGCAAGTACCACTTCCACCGATAATTGATCCTGTAAGTTGTTCTGTGAGTGATACGCCAGAAATTGAAGCGGGTGTCGTAAAAGAGTCCGTAATTGGGGCGTGTCCTGTAAAGTAATAGACTGTATTTGGAAGTAAGTTGTCCAAAACAGATTCGTGAATATATGTTGGTGTTTTGTTGTAATTTGATCGAACTAATGCACGTTCTTTAGTTCCAAAATGCAAATTTGTTGGCTGAGGAGCCTCGGTAAGCCACAGAATTGTCGCGCTAGATGTCGAAATATTGCTTATAATTCCTTTGCTCGTCAACTCTGTATAGAGATAGGAGTTTTCTTTTGTTTTAGCAGTACTTCCGAGCACTTTCAGGGGTACATCTTGTACTTTTGGTCTTAGCAAGGTAGGAGCAGCTGTTGGTGTCGGTGATGCTGTAATGGAAATTTCTATAGTTGCCGCTTGGGATGGTGTTGCTGGGAGGCTCTTTTGCGATGAAAAAATGATAACACTGGCAACTAAACTAATAGTTAAACCAGCAGTTGCTATCATTCCTTGTACTTTTTTCTTTGGGCTCATTCACTTCCTTGTTCAAAAACTAATGCGCCTTCTGAAATTTCTTCTTCCGAAATCTCTGCTTGCATTGCTTTCATTTTTGCTAATTCTTTTGGATTTGATGTGATTAATCGGTGTTCTGCACGACTTGCAATAATCGAGATACCGACGTGACTTCGGCCAGCAAAGAAGAGACCTTCTCCAGTTTTAGCACTCAATACGAATCCACGTTCTCCTGAGGATAAATTGAATGTTTTTACGATCAAATCAACGGCTGCAGGGCTTTGTTTGAGCAGCAATGAAAGGCTTGAGTTTGTTACGACAGCTTTTCCATATTTAGACGTTAGGAATTCGTCGACGTCCTGGCTGATCGTCGTCAAACCAAGATAATATTTTCGACCTCGCTTTGCGATACCATAAATGAATCGAGCAGAGTCTTCGAATTGCATCATAGTCCAGGCTTCGTCTACGACCAGAATTCTTGGTCGAATATCTTCACGGACTCGAGTCCAAATGAAATCTAGAACCATGTACATTGCGATAGGTCGAAGATCATCTTGCAAGTCACGAATACTGAATACCGTAAATTTGTTCTTAATATCGATATTAGTTTCTTGGTTAAAGACTCCAGCAGCACTTCCGAAAACATATTTTTCTAGACGTCCAGAAAGTGCTCGTGCTTCTGGTTCTGCCATACCTTTGAGAATCTTATACAAATCTTCAAGAAGTGGTGGTTTATTTTTCCATGTTTCTGGATCGTTGTTGATTCCCTTTTCGTTATAAGTAAGGATAAATGCTCGGTCAAGAATCGAAATTTCAACATTGGTTAATTCGCCAAGAAGAAGTTTGATAAACGAGTGCAAACTTAATACTTTGTCACGAAGAACGTTTCGAACACCATCTTTTGAGGATTTAAGGAATTCGAATGGATTAATCTTCGCACCTTCGTCTTGAGTGAACGTAATGTATTCACCATCTACTGCTTTTGCTAGCTTTTCGTATTCATTTTCAGGGTCAATAATCATAACCTGTACACCGGTCAACAAATAACGAAGTGCCTCTAATTTAACGAAATAACTCTTACCAGCACCTGAAGTCGCGAATACAACTTCATTCAAGTTCGGCATACTAAATCGATCGAAGATAACCATACTGTTGTTGTGCATATTGACGCCGTACAGAATTCCACGATCCATGGTTAAGTCTGAAGTGACAAACGGGAACGTCATTGCAATTGAGGTGGTATCCATGTTTCGGACACGATAGATTTTGTCCATTGCATAAGGAAGAGTTGTGTCTAACCCTTCATCCATTTTTAGTGTTAAGGGGACGGATGCAAGGCCGATCGCTTTGAGTGTCGATGAAATATTCTTTGAAATATTTTCCAGTGTTTCTGGATCGTCTGCGTTTAACCGAATATACATTCCCATGTTGAAGAATTTTTCTTTACCCGAAGCGACGTTGTCGATCAATTGTTGTGCGTCTTGGTAAGCGACTTTACTTTTAGGATCAAGAACGATTCCTTTTTCGTACTGTGTAGAAAGAGTTGCTTCAAGTTCAGCAATTTTCTTTTTAAGCTTGTCGATAACTTCATCTGAATCTACTATGTAGTAAAAAGTGCTGATTGCAAGGGAAGTTTCGAAGTTTACTAATGGAGAAAGCCAAGTTGAACGAACAACACGAGGAAAGTCGGTAATCATCAAAATCTTGTAGTACCGCTTATTGATTTGAACGTGATTGAAATCGATTTCATAATATTGAGGAGCAAGAAGATCTTGAATAGAAAACTCAGGATTCGGGTTTGAGCTTTCAGTCTTTGGCGTTGGTGTCGCGGAAGTTCCTGATGTTACAGATCCTTGAACTGGTGCTGCCTTTTTTTTGAAAATGTCTAAAAGTGCCATAGGTTAAACGTAAATTTGAGGTAAATCTTCTAATTCAATTGCGGAAGCAGGGTTGTAAATTGAATACAAGTACTTGGCAATTTCAGTCGTTGACATTTGCTCACCATCCAATCCCATTCCTTTGAGCATTTTGATGATATGGTATTTCTTTGGGTACAAGTAACTGGTTGAGTTCTGAATGATCTTTACTTTTTCATCCATGGTCGTGTTCTTGTCTACATTTGTTGCGGTCCTGTATGGAATTACAATCATAAATCGTTTATCGAGAATTTCTTTGTTTGTAATCAAGTTTCGAATGAATTGTTTATAAATAGTGAAGTGGCGCTTAAGTCCAGCACTCAAATCAGGTGTATCCAATTCATCGAGAAAATCTGCATATTTACTGATGTTAATCTTCTTGGTTTCGATGAGAATCTGAAGTTGAAAGTCGAGTGAGTTAACCATTGACCCGAATGACATGATTTTGATGTCTTGCTCGTCTTCAGAAAGGAGATCGAAGTTTACCGAGGATGTTTTTAGAATCAAGCAGACGGTTCCATTTTTTGTGATAAGAAGGTCGTTAACGATATCAACAACTTCTAGAATATCTTGAGTTGGTTGTGTAATCGGGCCTTGCCCTGGTGTCGATGCCATATTATGCGGTAGGAGCGATGTTAATTAACGGATAGGTTGTTCCTTGGAATGATATTTTTACTTTTGGAAGTGTTGCAGCTTCCGGTGATTGAAACTCAATTTCATATTCGCCTTCTTTAAAACTCTGGTTAAAGTAAATAATTCCATCTTTATTGCTTCGTAATGCCGAAATTACTGATTGTTTATCGTCTTTTACGTAGGCAACAACACCTTCGAGTGCAATTGAATCTTCTTGAAGTTTAAACGCAACGGTATTTGGAATTGCCGGTAAAGTGACACCCGGTTCAGCATAGTCATCAACCGTTTGTGGAGTAATTTCGATAACTGAGTTTATCTGGGGGGCCGTAGTTTCTTGAATTGTAGTTACATTGACTTGTTTGCCAGTGGTGGAAATGCCAAGTGCTTTCTTGAATTCATCATGAGTTAGGAAGTATGCTGCCAAATAATTTGGTAATTTTGCCGGTTTTGTAGTAAAGAAATGCTCAAACGTGACGGGTTTGTTATCTTTTTTCCATACTCTTCTCAGGTGAATGTTGCTATTGCGAGCATAGGCTGTGAACCAGTCTTCCATAGTTCGTTTTTGGTACATACCAAGACCCATCGTAACACCAACAAGAAGTACTAAAGGGATTGTAAGCCACGCAAAAAAGGCAGGAAACCAGCCTGCACGATTGAGTTCGTATAAGCCAAAAGCGAATCCACCTGACACTGCAACGTAAATGAATTGCTTGAGTGTTAACCCAGCAAAGAGTTTAAACTCGTACTCCATGATGTTTTGTGGAATTGCGTGCTCGTACATGTTACCCTTAGTGTAGCAAAAAACTTAGGAAACTTCGAGTGATGAACAAGGAATTACAACTCCTTTTGGAGATAAAATCTAGCTTTGATTGGCCAGTTGATTCATTTCGTTACGGTATTAGCAGCGAAAAACGATATATATACTCGGAAAACTCATCGAATGATTTGAGCAAGGAGTTAGTTGATAGAGTGCGATTTTCACTTGCGAAAGTGAAAATCGCAGCTCACCAAGTATCTTCTCTTAAGAAGATTCCTTGGATATTAATGATATTCATCACTGGTTCAGTTGCATCTCTTAATGCGAATGAAAATGATGATATAGATATATGGTTAATTGTTGAACCGAAAAGAATTTGGTTGACTAGAGCATTGGACTTCTTTTTATACACGGTACGTGGGAAACGTAGACTTTCATCCGATGGAGTCGAATCTAAAAAAGTGAAAGACAAATTTTGCTTTAATTATTATTCAACAACCGAATCGCTAGAGTTGCCAGAAAAATCAATTTCATTTGCGATGCAATTTGTTGATGCCATTCCAGTTTACATAAGTGATCAAGCTATGTATCAACAATTACTAGAGAAAAATGCATGGATCTCCAAGTTTTTCCCTAGTTGGTATGCAATAGCGAGTAAAAATACTTATGAAATATCATTAGATTGCAAAAAACATCCAAGGAATGGACTAAAAAAGCTGTTCGATGTCGTGGAATATATAGCGGGATTTCTTATGATTCTAAAAGCCGAAAAACGAATTACCTTTAAAAAAGAAGAAATATATCGAAAAATGTTTACAACTTGGGGAACTCCCCGTATACTCTCACGATATGATCAAGAAACTTTCACCGAAGGCAGTCAAAAAGGCTAACAAGCAATATAAACAAGAACGCGACATCGTTATTATCGCTGAAAACATGTCGTATGCTCGCAATGTTGCAAGCTTATTTCGTATTGCAGATGCATTACATGCTAGCAAAGTGTACTTAACAGGGGAATCCCACCACCCACCCTTTGGAAAAGATCTTGGTAAAGTCTCACGAGGCAAAGAAAAAGTAGTAGCTTGGCAGCATTTACCAACAACAGCAGAAGTTATTGAAATCTTAAAAAAGGAATCTTACGAAATCATTGCAGTTGAGCAGTGCGAAGAATCACAGACGTATACGGATGTCGTTTATCCTCAAAAAGTCGCGTTTTTAGTTGGTAGTGAAATGTTCGGACTTGCAAAAAAAAGTGCTGAACTTGCCGATCAAGCTGTCGTTATTCCTATGTTTGGAAAAGGCGGTTCGATTAATGTTCACGTCGCGCTTGCCGTCGTTGCGTTCTACGCAAGTGGAACAGAACTTCCTGTCACAGAATAAAAGACCTCGTTAATTCGAGTTGATAATCTTCAGAAACGCCTCGCTTGGAATACGTACTTTTCCAGTCATTTTCATTTCGCGCTTTTTCTTTTGCTGATTGTTTCGAAGCTTCATTTTTCTGGTAATATCACCACCATACAACTTTGCGGTAACATCTTTTTTGTAGGCTGGAATATCTTCACGCGCAAGGACTTTTCCACCAATCATTGCCTGTAATGGAATTGAGAAAATATGCGGTGGAATTGATTTCTTTAGCGTTTCGAGCATGGTAATTGATCGATCACGTGCTCGTTCTGGAATCTCTAAGAATGACAAGGGTGCGACAATTTCATGATTCACGTAAATATCGACTTTGACAAGTTCTGTTGGTTTGTAGGTAAAATCACCATATTGCAACGAGGCATAGCCGTGGCTGACGCTTTTCATAATCGAGAAGAATCCTTTTAACAATTCTGCATACGGCATATCTACTTCAAGGGTAACGTAATTCAAATTGCTCGCATGAGAGGTGAACGTGTCTTTTGTTGACATAATAACACCACGATATGCCATAATTGTGTCATAAATTGTAGAGACAACATCACTTGGGGTAAGTATTTCTGCTTTTATAAATGGTTCCTCAAGTAATTTGATCGACTGTAGTGCTGGTAAATCAAAAGC
>CAZCKT010000021.1:0-6590 GCA_964499355.1 uncultured Candidatus Saccharibacteria bacterium
TATTTTGGACGGTAAAGTTACCGCCATTACTCCTTACGGTATCTTCGTTAATACATCAGGCTTAGAGGGCTTGGTTCACTTGTCAGAACTCTCATGGGATAAAGTTACCGATGTCGGTCGACTTTATAACGTCGGAGATGATGTCAAGGTTATGGTTCTCGAAATCAAAGAAGGTGGCCGCAGAATCGCATATAGCGTCAAGCGCCTCATCGATGATCCTTGGAAGAATCGAATCAAGAAGTACAAGATTGGTGAAGTTGTTGACGGTGTTGTCGAAGGTGTTGTCGAATATGGAGCATTCGTTCGTATCGATGATGGTATTAACGGATTGATTCACATTTCTGAACTTTCAGACAAACTTGTCAGAAACCCATCAGATATTGTCTCTCCAGGGCAAGAAGTTAAAGTTTCTATCCTCTCTATTTCAGAGACGGAACGACATTTGAGCTTGAGCTTGAAAAGAGTCAAATCAAACAAAGCATAATTTTTCGTAAGGAAAATTATTAAGGCGGGAAAGCGGGAGGAAACTCCCGCTTTTTCGTTATTTCCAGATTGCCTCAGATTCACTCGCCCAATTTTTTAATACTCGTTCATCGAGCGGAGTAGCGGTCATCCACTGAAGTAGGAAAATCGATTTTAGTGAAGTGGCAAAGTTTTTACTTCGAATAACAATTGCATAAACTTCTTCGAGTTGGCTTGAAAAGAGGTAGACATGATCACTTCTTATTTCTATACGGTTGTATAACTCAAACAATGAATTTTCAATGTATCTGTGCTGAATTAACGAGAAATACTCTGGCTCTCGAGTGTAGTGGTAGCCAACAGCTGCACGAATGCGTGCATTATTCGAAATAATTTCAAATTGTTGATGCGGATTCTTCTTAATTTTTTTTATCGTTGTTGTTACGTCCAAATCTCCAAAGTCGTCTCCAAGTGTGTCTACTGGTAACCAACTGTCCCAAGCATAAGTTTCCTGTCCAGTGACATGTCTATCTTCGGTATAATACAATTTTTTAAAATCCTCGATACCGGTGATGAATTCAACAGTAGTTTGTCCTGTAATATCTCTTGAAGAAAAGTATGTATGCTTCATGAGCGGAATAGCATCGAGCAAATCTGATTCCAAATTCGCGAGTTCGGTACGCTTTTGTTGGACAATAAAACGCAGTTTTTCTGGATTTACTGCATTTATCAGCGTTTGTTGCTTTTCAATACCATTGCTTTGTTTAAGTAGTAATAGCCCGCGAAGTGACAATCCCAGCGCAATGTCATAAACGCTAGATCGAGGAATTTTTGTTTTTCTTGAAATCTCTGTAGGTGTTTGCTCTTCTTTTTCAAGACAAGCAAGATAGACAGTTATTTCTTTGCTATTTAAGCCAAATTCCTGAAGCGCTTTTTGTGTTATTTGATCAAACATCAGTAAGTGTAGCAGTCCTGTAAAGGACTGTCGACGGTGACCGACACTTTTGTATGTGTCCGTAATACTAGGTAAAATACCGTATGAATAAAAAGAAGTTTGTAGTTATAACTGGTGCAACACGAGGAATTGGCTTAGAGCTTGTTAAGCTTTATGCAAAATTGGGATGCGATGTTGTTGGTGTATATAAGGTAAGTACGTCTATTGCAACAAAAATCGAGATGAAATACAGCAATGTTCGAATGATTAAGGCAGATTTAGGAAATAGTGTAGAAGTGACGAGATTAGTAACATTAATTAAGAAATTCTCATCCGTAGTGGATTTATTAATTAACAATGCTGGAATTTATGTTGGTGGTGGTGTTAAAACATTGACTCCAACTGATCTGCAATATGCAATTTCGGTAAATGTTCTGAGTAAATATATTCTTACTCAGTCGCTGTTGCCTTTGCTTGAAAAAAGTAGTCAACCAAAAGTGGTTAATATTGCATCTAGATTTGGGTTTGTAGGAAATGCTGATCCAGACTCTCTTTCATACAATATTACAAATAGTGCAATTGTTATGATGTCATTAGCGATGCAAAAGGAATTTCAAGAAAACAGTGTTTCGGTGGGGTGTTATATTCCAACAGTTACAAATACTGATAGATTTAAATCAGCTTTTACGACAAGTGAGCGGTTGGAAATCAAAAAATCCGGCATGCTTGCATCTAAGAAAAGTACAGCTAGTAAGATTTACAATTATGTTAATTCACTCTCAGGAAAGGGTGTTACTAAATTGTCTAGCTTTGATGACTGTTTAGTCCTTGCTCTTTAGCAGTCACCTGCTATAATTGCTAGTATGAAGAATAAGCAATTGAAAAAGCAGTCGCCAGTTCAACTTTCTCGTTTTTCTCAACCATTTTCATTAATGATTGAAAACGCCTTTAGAATCGCACAAAAAATCAAAGCAGAACATGTTGAACCAAAGCATTTATTTGCAGCAATTTTGTTGGACAAAGAATCATTAGCGTATTTCTTGTTAGAAAAATTTGGAATTGACACAAATGAAACTATCAAAAGGCTAACGGGTTTGTTGCCAGATGCATTTAAAACAAGAACTTGGAGAAAGAGTGCAGAATTAGAATTCCATCCATCTTCAAACGACTTATTATTTGAAGCTGCGAGAATTGCACGCGAAGGAAATGGCTATTATATAGGCACTGAGCATGTTCTTTTGGCACTTTTCAGAGGAGAAACTAAAGATCTATCATTCGTTAAGGAGTTAGTTTCTCATATTTCATCATTACCAAATTTTGTAAATGATGTGCTCCGAGCCACTTCAATGCCATTTGATATTTTGCGTCAGGCAGAAGATTTTTCAATGCCAATGGCAAAACCATTACCAACAATGCCACAAGATAATGGTGAGACCGCTATTTCTCAATTTACTGAGCACTTAACAAACCGCTATCGCCAGTTTGATCCGATTATTGCAAAAGAACAGCGAAAAGATTTTACAGATCAAATATTAACAATTTTACTTCGAGCACGTAACCGAAATGTTTTGCTTATTGGTCCAAGTGGAGTTGGAAAGTCTCACATTGTTGATGAATTATCTTATCGACTTGTAGATGGGGATGTTCCAATTTCAACGACACATAAAAAGTTATTGCGCTTGAATTTGCCTGCAATCATTGCGTTATCAAAGTTTCCAAACGAAATAGAAAAGAACGTTATGTCTGTTCTCAATGATGCCTATGGTTCAGACGAAATTGTATTATATATTGACGATTTCGGTTCATTGTTGGGCTCACCAATGCGCGGTGGACTTAATATGGGGGCTACTTTCAAGGCTTTTTTGGAACGGGACGGAATTAGTGTTATTGCATCAATTAGTCCAGACGAAATGCATCAATTGTACGAAAACAACAAGTCTTTACTTAGATTCTTTTCTATTATTGAAGTTGATGAACCAGAAACAGATAAGGCATCGCTTTTACTTAAGGATGCTGTTAAACAGTTAGAGCAGGGACACGGAATTACTTACGAACCTGCGGCAATCGAAGCGGCAGTCCGATTAACAATTCAATATATTCCTGATCGTGTTCTTCCAGAAAAAGCAATCGAAATTCTAGATCTCGCTGCAAGTAAAAAGAAATTTATTCGCGAATATAAATATCGAGGATTAGGTGAGTTGCTTAAACAGCGTAAAGAATTGCAAGAGAAAAAAGACCAGTTAGTAAGTATTGGCGAATACAAAGCAGCAGAATCAATGCAAGGTGAAGTTCTTGCGGCATCAAGGAAAATAAAAGAATTACAGGAAAAACACAAAAAGGATGTTCAACAGTCGAAAATTATTATTACCGATGCAGATGTGCGGGATGTTGTTTCTATGTGGACAAAACTACCGATTACAACGGTAAGTGCAGACGAAACATCGATGCTATTGCAATTGGAAAGCAAAATAAAGGAACAAATTATTAGCCAAGAAGATGCCATTAAACAAGTCGCTAATGCAGTAAAACGTGGTCGAGTGGGAATTAGTAGTAAGCGCCGACCTTGGGCTAGTTTGTTGTTCTTAGGTCCTACCGGTGTTGGTAAAACAGAATTAGCAAAAGTTCTCGCAAAGAACTTATTTGGTGACAATGAAGATCGATTGATTCAAATCGATATGTCCGAATACATGGAGCAGCATAGCGTATCAAAACTTATTGGTTCTCCTCCGGGATATGTTGGTTTTGAAAACGGTGGCTGGTTGACAGAGAAAATCTCTGAGAATCCATATAGTGTCGTATTATTCGACGAAATCGAAAAAGCACACTCTGATGTTTTGAATATCCTTTTACAAATTTTGGAAGATGGTCATCTAATGGATGCAAAGGGAAATCGAGTCAGTTTCCAAAATACAATTATAATCTTGACGTCAAATATCGGAGCAGAGCAAATTGCCGAAGACAAAGTTCTTGGATTTTATCGTGAGCAAAAGCAACGAAATTTGGTCGAATTAAGCACCGAGGCTTACGATGAGATGAAAGAAAAGCTCATGAAAGAGTTGCGAAAGAAATTACGACCAGAACTTCTTAACCGTTTGGATGATGTTATTATCTTCAAGGGCTTAAGCAAGGAAGATGCTGCAAAAGTACTTGAAATCTTAATTACCGAACTAAATGCACGATTGAACGAAATGAATATAGCTGTACTTATTGGTGACAAAGCTAAAAAGTACATTATAGATAAAGGGTTTAGTGCCGAATATGGAGCAAGACCATTGCGACGAGTATTGCAGCATGAGGTCGAAAATCTTGTCGCAGATTATGTTCTTGAACACAAGTTATTGGACAGTAATGACCGAAAAGAACGATTGTCTTTAGAAATTGGTGTAAAAGGCAAGAAGCTAGTAATCGCGTAGGTACTCTTTTCCTTTAGATTGTTCGGGAATATCATACCTAATCAGGTTTTTGTATAATCACAATTCTGGCATGATACTGTTTGCATGGAACAATCAATTTTACTAACCAAGTCGAAAGACTTGTCTGTTTCGGTGTACAAAAAAGTCATCGAGTTACAGAAAAAACAAAAGGATTTTATACTATCCCAATGGTGGGCAGAAAATGCAGTTCGAATTGGTTCGAGTATGCACGCCATACAGACAAAACGAAACTTGCTAACTAATTTATTTGTTGCCAGAAAATCTTCAAGTAATGCAATGTTTTATACAGATTTACTGAATGAAATGGGATATTTAAGTTCCGAGGAATACGATAAATTTGCTGGCGAACTCCTTGAGTTACTTAAAATGATTCAGGCATCAATATCTACAATTTATAAGAAAAGGAAGGAATCAAAAAATGAATCGGTAGACGAAGTTTCGTAAATAGGACTTCGTAGACTATAATCAAACATGTACGTATGTAGTAATTGCGGTTCAACTCAATCCAAATGGCTCGGAAAATGTCCTCAATGTGAAGGTTGGGGGACATTCGAAGAAGCACCAGATGCACCAAAGAAAAGTAAAAATAAATTAGGTGTAAGTTCACAATTTGCATCAACATTTGTGCAGGCTGGTAAGGTAGAGCGGAAACCACTGCAACGCTACAGGACTGGATTTATAGAAGTCGATCGAGTTCTAGGTGGCGGAATTGCCGAGGGAACTGTTGCATTGGTTGGTGGCGATCCAGGTATTGGTAAATCGACGTTACTTCTGCAAGTTTTGGTAAATTTTGCCAAAGCGGGAAAAACCGTTGCATATATCTCAGGTGAAGAATCAATCGATCAAGTGTCAGAACGACTTGAGAGGGTCGTTTCTGAAGTCCCTGATGGCCTGTTTCTGCTTTCTGATCAGGATTTGGGGAATATAATGGACGGATTGTCTGCGCAGCAATTTGACGCGATAGTGATTGATTCTATCCATTCGTTACAACATAACGATTTAGAAGGTCAATCAGGTGGGACAAGTCAGCTCAAAGCAGTAACAACTGCTCTTACTTCGTGGGCTAAAAAGACAAGAACTATAGTGTTTTTAATTGCTCAAGTTACGAAAGAGGGGTATGTAGCAGGGCCAAAAACAGTTGAACATATCGTTGATGTTGTTGCATATCTTGAAAAAGTTGGTTCTGAGAATACTCGAATGATTCGTACATTGAAAAATCGTTATGGTGATACCGGCGAAGTAGGTTTTTTGGATATGGGAATTGAAGGAATGGGAGACAAAACTGATTTTGCAACCATGCTTGTTTCGTCTCTTTCATCTGAAGAACCGGGAAGCGCATTGGGTATAACCTTGCAGGGTTCACGGCCGATGATTGTACAGATTCAAGCATTAGTAAATGATTCACCGTTTGCGGTCCCGCGTCGAGTTGTAGAAGGAGTGTCGAAAAATAGGGTAGAAGTCCTTGCTGCAGTCATTTCGAAGAAACTACCGAAACTGCATCTAGATCATAAAGACATTTTCATAAAAGTTAACGGTGGAATTACGTTAAAAGATTCGGGTACTGATTTAGCCTTAGTCGCCGCAATGATTTCCTCAGTAACGGGTAAACCTTGGAAAGAGACCCTATTTATAGGTGAAGTTGGTCTTTTGGGTGAAGTTAAGCCAGGAATTGCTTTTGAGCAGAGGTATAAGGAAGCAAAGAAGTTGAACTTTAAGGACATTGTTGCCTCTAAAATCGTTCCAAATATATCAAAACTCGG
>CAZCKT010000021.1:6600-8607 GCA_964499355.1 uncultured Candidatus Saccharibacteria bacterium
TCTCGCTTTCGTCGCGGATATTTAGCTTGCTTTGTACTTTTGTTATAATAACGACTAGACGGTTATTTAAGTACGATACTCGCGCCACTTCTCACTGAAAGTGGTAGGCGTGATTACTATTGCAGCGTCGATGACTTACTATTGACATTCTGTGTAGCCTAGAGTAAAATTCTTTTACAAAGGTGTCCTTATCCCTTGGTTCGGAAGTTCTGAGCCAAAGGATTAGGAGATCTGATGGCACTCCCTAGGTCACTCGAGAAAAGTTCGTATTGTGCGAATTTTTCTCGGGATCGGTTTGGGGCAGTGCCGATCCCCTCATTTTCTTTTTCCTTTACCCATGTACACCACGGAAAATACGTTTATTTTCACGTTACGGTTCAGAATAGTAAAGAAACGGAAAACATTATTTCGTCTATGTTATAATCAAACAGAAATAATCCTCTCGAAGAATTTTCAATCGCAGAGATCTTAAGATAAATCATCTTTTTTTATGTTAACAGTCCAAAAATTACAGGAAGAAACACTCGCTGCCCTCAAAAAAATGGCAGCAGAGTATGAAATTAAAGAATTAGATAGCTATACAGCTAAAGATAAAGATAAAGATAAAGAGAAATTAATTTACGAAATCCTTAAAGGTTCATCTATTAAAGGTGGATTCGAATACTCCTCAGGAATGCTCGAAGTTGTTAATAATGGATCTCATGGTTTTGCCCGTGTTGACGGTGTTTTGGCAGGCCCACGAGATATCTATGTGTCTGGAACTCAAATCCAAAAATTCGGATTGAGAACTGGTGACATTATTGAAGGTGTAGTTCGTCCTATTAAAGAGGGTGAAAAATATCGTAACATGTTAAAGGTCGATTATGTCGGTGGAATGGGAGCAGCAGAAAATATGAAGCGAGTTCCTTTCGAAAAAAGAACTGTTATCTTCCCAAATAAACAATTACATTTAGAAACAACTCCAGATACTCTTTCGACAAGAATTATCGATCTCTTGGCTCCAATTGGTTATGGGCAGCGATCTATGGTCGTTTCGCAGCCAAAGTCAGGTAAAACAACCATTTTGAAAGAAATTGCTAACGGTATTACAGCGAATCACCCAGATGTCCAAATTATCGTCGTTCTTGTTGGCGAAAGACCAGAAGAAGTCACTGATATGCAGCGATCTATTAAGGGTGAAGTATACGCATCAAACTTCGATGAGCATCCAACAGTGAACGTTGCAACAGCAGAAATGGCACTCGAACGAGCAAAACGATTAGTAGAGTGGAACAAAGATGTTGTCATTTTGATGGATAGCATTACAAGGCTTGCACGTGCGTATAACTTGGTAATTCCGAGCTCAGGAAGAACTCTGTCAGGAGGTTTTGACCCTGCTGCATTGTATCCTCCAAAGAAATTCTTTGGTGCAGCACGTAACTTTGAAGAAGGCGGAAGTTTAACGATCATTGCAACTGCACTTGTTAATACAGGAAGTAAGATGGATGATCTTATCTACGAAGAATTCAAGGGTACCGGAAACATGGAACTTCACTTGGACAGAAGCTTAGGTGAACGAAGAATCTTCCCAGCAATTGATGTCGTACGCTCAAGTACCCGACGTGAAGACTTACTCTTAGGACAGGAAATGCTCCAAATGTCATGGTTAATAAGAAGAATGTTAGACAATATTGACAAGAATGGCGAGAATGCATCAGAAGTCTTAATTGAAAGAATGAAGACGAGCAAAAGCAACTCTGAGTTTTTGAAAAACTTGAGAGAGTAATCAGAAAAAATTAGCAATTAGTTTTTAGTGTACCTTGATTGATTTTTGTGGTATTATTTGGCATACATTGTATAACTGCCTTATGCCATGAAGCTGCTCAGAAATAGTAACGTACCAATCTCAAAAATAATAACAAACATTAAGCTCTTTTCTGGATTTGCAGTTTTAGTTGTTGGTGTACTTATTCGTAGCTTCTTGCCAATTGTTCAAGCTGATACTATCGATGAACAAATTGATTTCAC
>CAZCKT010000021.1:8707-14404 GCA_964499355.1 uncultured Candidatus Saccharibacteria bacterium
GTAGCTTCTTGCCAATTGTTCAAGCTGATACTATCGATGAACAAATTGATTTCACTGGTGTCTTTAATAACGATTCATTCAGTTTTGATGCGGATACGACTGATGGTAATATAACGCCGACAGGAGAATCGATACCTGCAGATGGAATAACTTCACCTTTGGTTGTTGGTGGGGTAAGCTTTAATTTCGGAGATTTCACGAATGGCGAACTTAACGCGTTGGATATGCTTGGACAAGAAGTCTTACTTCCAGGGGTACGTGCCAATTCAATTCAATTTTTAGCAACGAATAGTTACGAGAATTTTGCATATGATTTCGTTGTTAAATATAACGATAACTCGACAGAGACAACGAACGTAGGTACATCGTTTTGGTTGCAAGCATCACCGACATATGGAGAAACAGTCGCGTATACTGCAGACCATCGAAATACACAAGCAGGTGTAGACAATTCCGAACAGCCAAAGATATATAAGTACTCAATTCCAATTGATAATACAAAAACACTAACATCTATAACTTTGCCAAATACTTTTGAGGATGTAAAACTTTTTGCGTTAACGATTGTTGATAAAGTTGTCATTGTTTTGACACCTCCTACCGTTACAACAGGTACTGCATCTCAAATTATTTTGACAACTGCGAATGTATCAGGAAATGTCACTGCCGATGGCAATGCAACCGTGACTGAGCGAGGGATTGTTTATTCAAGCTCAAATGCAACACCAACTACTTCTGATTCAAAGCAAGTTGTTGATGGTACGACCGGTGAATTTACCGCAAATTTAACAAGTTTACTCAGTGGCACCACATATCATGCTAGAGCGTATGCGATCAATTCAGAAGGAACAAGTTATGGATCTGTTATTGATTTTACAACGGTAACAAGCCAGTCGTATACAAATGCAATAAATATACCTAACGCTTATATTGATTTAGGAATTCCTCAAGGAATTATGGTTTTAGATTCAGGAAATATTTGGTATGTCGATCAGCAGAATTACCGAATTATACTCGTAAATCAATCTGGACAGATATTGCGTAAAATTGGGCGTCACGGTACAGCAGAAGGTGAATTCAAAGAAGAGCTGCAAGCTATGACAAAGGATACTGCTGGCAATCTTTATGTTTTGGATACATGTCATGTTTACAAATTAGATTCAAACGGTGGCTTTATTTCCTCATGGGGAACTTGTTTTGAAGAAAACGCATCAAGCATGCGAGAGGCTAGAGCAATTACCTTCGATGCTTTCAGTAATCGGATTCTTATTGCTGATTCAGAACATCACCGTGTGCTGAAATATTCACTTTCTGGCCAATACCAAGGTTTCATCGGTTCGCAAGGTAACGGAAACGGTCAATTTTCTTTTCCTCAAGGTTTGAAGGTTGATGCATCTGGAAAAATTTATATTGTAGATGGACAAAATCATAGAGTGCAGGTGTTTAATGCAAGTGGGACTTTTCTATCAAAATTCGGAACGCAGGGCAGTGATAATGGCCAACTTCTATTTCCAAAAGATCTCGTACTTTTAACTGATGGAAAGATTGCTGTTTCATCGCAAAATTCACAGCGAATTCAGATTTTTAATACTGATGGAACGTACTTTAACTCATGGGGAGAAAATGGGGTTAACGATAACCAGTTTATTGCTCCATCTGCCCTGAGTCGGGATGCTAGCGATAATATATATGTAGCTGATTGGCAATTGAAGTCGATTCAGAAGTTTTCCAAAGAAGGAGTTTATTCGTTGGCAATTAGAAATAGTGGAAAAACAGCAGGCAAACTTACCTCTCCAACAGCTGTTACTTATGACGCTGCAGGAAATATGTATATTCTCGATGATGGATCAGCGTATGCTCGAGTTCAAAAGTTTAATAACACGGGAACGTTTATTTCGACCATTATTGATGTAGGGAATTTGGGGGTGGCTTGTTACCATATGGCAATCGATTCTACTGGAAGAATCCTCGTTTCGTGTCAAGGCGAAATTCATGTTTTTGATTCAACTGGAACGCATTTATTTGACTTTGGTACTCCAGGAACAGAAGATGGACAATTCTTAGAGGCTCGAGGTATTGATGTCGATTCTTCAGGCAATATTTACGTTGCAGACTTACTTCAAAGTAGGGTACAGAAGTTTGATAATACCGGTGCATTTTTACTGAAATGGGGTGTCCCAGGTATGGGAAATGGTGAATTTAATGGACCTGAAGCGGTAACTGTAGATGCAGATAATAAGGTATATGTTGGAGAATATTACGTTAACGATAAGGGAATTGGATTAACAAGAAATAGTCGCGTTCAAGTGTTTAATAATGACGGAACATATCTACGAACTATTGGGAGTTTTGGGGAGCAACCGGATCAATTATGGGATGTTGGCGGCGTAGCGGTTGATAATACAAACAATAGAGTTTATGTAGTAAACAAAAATACCAATCAAGTGAAGATGTATACTGCAACGGAAGGTGCGTACATAGAATCAATTGGTGGATATGGCAGTGAAGTAACGAAATTTACAGAGCATTCTGGGATTTCGATAAATCCAATTACCTCAACACTCTCAGTCGCAGACACAGGGAATCATAGAGTTCAATCATTTGTTTCTGGAGCTAGAATTGTAAATTTGATTTCGAGCAATGATGTTCAACGAGCAGCAGATGACTACAGTTTATCAAATAATTATGTAATACCATCTGCACCTGAATCGAGTAATATAACTTCCCAGATGACTTTTGGGGATTATATCGTATCAGATTTTGCAGTTGATCTTACGCAAGATAGAGATTGGGCACAAGTGCGAGCTGTAACTTTAGAGGATACGTCAAAATCATTAATTGCAAATCTAAATCCGAGTTCGGCTCCTGGAGTTTCTTCAACTCACTCAATATATGTCGTTAAAAAAGTTGGTCAAACTGGCGTTAGAGTCTGTCCTGATGCGACTTCGTTATCAGAGGTGACGATGAACTGTTCGAATGGATATGCCTTAGAGGAAGGAGCACCAAGTCTCTCTACAGAAACTATTGGTGGGGTAGATTATTGGAAGATTTCAGGATTAACAGGGACAGGTGCAATGAGTTTGACGACAGATCACCTAACCATTACCCCAAGCAAAGTATCTGTTACCGCAGGTGAAGCATTTACAGTAACAGTAGAAGCAAAAAATGCTGCGAACGCAACAGATACGACTTATAGAGAAACAGTTCTTTTCACGTCAACCTCAGGATCTGTATCTTTACCAGCTAACTATACATATAATGAAGTTGATTCTGGAACGCACACCTTTACAGTATATTTCAATGCAGCAGGTAATTATACAATCACAGCTACTGATACGATTACCGGTACCTTAACTGCAACAACAGCGTCAATTCAGGTGACCGCGACGACTCCTATAATTCCAGCTCAGGTACCAGTAGCTGGAAGTATTACATATTCGGGGGCAACTATTACTGGGCAGATAGATCATAATGGAGGAAGTGGCCTTATTGAACGCGGTGTCGTGTATTCAACGAGTAATGCGACACCAACAACAGCTGATTCAAAGACTATTGTTGCTGGTGGCACTGGCTCGTTTTCAGCTGTTATAACAGGACTTTTGGCAAGTACCCATTATTATACAAGAGTTTATGCATCAAATGCACAGGGGACTTCGTATGGATCTGTTATTGAATTCACAACGAGTGTAGCACCGACTCCTTCAGTCACAGCGACACCAACGCCAACTCCTGCACCAACACTACCTGCATCGCTACAAAATGTTTATACGACTTTCGCAAAGTTCAAATATGGTAAATATATTGCTCCGGCAGCACTTAAAAAGGGAGATACTATTTATCTCAAAAACTTTGATCCAAATAAAGTGAAAGTTATACAAATATTCTTGTATGATTACGCGAAAAAGGGAAATCAAGGATATGTACAATCGAAGGTAACAAAGAATTCAATGTTCTTGAGAACAACTGGGACACTTCCATCAAATAAACAGTATGCCTATGTTGTGAAATTACAGGATAAAGCAACCAAGATAATTACGACTAAATACTTCTTGTTTTATACAGCAAAAACATGGCAGGGAAAGAGCGTTCTTGGAGCCTCAGATGTTGCGGATACAGTAGTTGCCACAGAAACTCCGGAAGTGACTAAGACAGATACAGAAATGACTACTGCTCAACCAACCGAATCTGTTGCGCAAACCTCGCTACCTCCAACAACAACTCCTGTTATAGCTGGTGAGGATTCATCAATGAAAAAGACGATGTTACTCATTGGTGGAATAGTTGTGATCGGTGGAGTCTTAGGAACTTTTCTGTCCAAGAGAAAAACCGACTTATAACTATTTCCATATTCATTGTTTCTGCTATACTGTCTCATGGTTTATCTTCGCCCCAAGAAACTTGATATTCTAGGTGACAATTCTGCCCTAGAAGTTTACTTAAATCGCTTCACTGCAGACCAATACGGTGTTAAGGAAGGTGATTTACTAGATATTTATTTTGTTGGTCACGAGACTGGTGCTACCGCTATCATTACAGATACAATTGTTGATGATGGACACGTGGGTTTGCCGGCATCGATTTGGAATCGTTTTCCTGTTTCAGAATTAGATCGTGTTGCTATCGAAATCCAAGGACAAGCAAAATCAGTCAAATACATACGAAAGAAAATTAAGGGTGAGAAGTTGAATTACGATGAGATTCGAGAAATCATGTTTGATATCGCGAAACGACGACTTTCACCAATCGAAATGACGTATTTCGCCTCAACTTCGTATAATCCAGGTTTTGATGATGAAGAAATGTACAATCTAGCAAAGGCAATGGCGGACACTGGATTGATCTTAGATTTTTCACAGAAAGGAGAATTCGTTGTAGATAAGCATTCTATAGGTGGATTGCCATCAAAAGGCGTTACTCCAGTTATTGTTGCGTTAATGTCTTCGTTAGGGTTTATTATTCCAAATACAAGTACGCGAGCCATTACGGCGCCAGCAGGAACGACAGATGTGCTTGAAACAATGATGCCAGTATCACTATCCGAAGATGAAATTAAACGTGTCGTTAACGAAACCAATGGTTGTTTGGCATGGGGGGGAGGACTTGATCTAGCTCCGGCAGATGATATTCTTATTCAAATCGAAAAACCGCTTCACATCGAATCGTATGACAAATTTGTCGTAAGTATAATTGCAAAAAAGATTGCTGCAGGATGTAAATATATCTTATTGGATGTTCCGTACGGCGAAACTGCAAAAGTACCTGAATCAGATGTTGCTAAAGTCGCAAAAGCATTTGAAGATTTATTCGCAAAATTTGACATCAAAGTCTTTGTATACAAGCGACAAGCAAAAGGTCCAGATGGAAATGGAATTGGTCCGGTTCTCGAAGCACGAGATGTTCTTTGGATCCTAGAACGAGATAAACGACGACCTATTGGAATGGAAAATCTTGCGCTCGATATGGCAGCGCAATTAATTGCATTAACAGGAAAATATAATTACCAAGGTGCACACGAAGTACTTCGAGAAACTCTCGAATCTGGCGCAGCGTATACGCAGTTTTGGAAAATTGCGAAATCACAAGGTGCAAAAGAAATTCTTAAGAGCGACAGTATGATTGCTGGAAAATATATGTACGAAATCAAATCAACGAAAGCTGGAATTATTAAAACATTTGATAATCACGCAATTGTACAGG
>CAZCKT010000022.1:0-14309 GCA_964499355.1 uncultured Candidatus Saccharibacteria bacterium
TTATCGTTGAAGGTGAAAATATCTCATTACTCAACAACAATGCGGGCTATATAACTGGGCTAAATGTCTCTCAAGTTACAAACGGAAGCGGAGTATATTTGGATTACCGACCAAACAATACCGCTTGTACTCAGGACCAAGTTCTTAAATATGATGCAACCTTAAATAGATGGGTATGTGGTACAGATACGACATCAGCCGGTGGTAGTGCTGTTTGGGGCGGCATTACTGGTACACTCTCAAATCAAACAGATCTAAACAATGCACTCGGGGCAAAACTAGATACTGTTGCTACTTTTGGAGGAGACGTTTCTGGAACATATAACTCCCTTGTAGTAGCTTCTGATTCACATGATCACACCGGAGCAACAATTTCGAACCTAACGACAGCTGATTTCACCTCACAAAATATATCGCAATGGACAAATGATGCTGGCTTCATTACCAACGATACGGTAGTTACGAAAAGTGATTTGGCAGATTCAGGAACGTTAAGTTTTACATGGGCACCTTCAGAACTCGCATCACAGGTAATGGTTGCAGGAGAAAACGTTTCTCTTCTCAATAACGATGCAGGTTATATAACGGGATTAAACGTTTCTCAAGTAACTAATGGAAGTGGAGTATATTTCGATTATCGTCCGAATAATACAGCATGCACGCAAGACCAAGTCCTCAAATACGACGCAACACTGAACCGATGGACTTGTGCAAACGACGCAACGGCAGCTGGTGGTAGCGCAGTATGGGGAAGTGTTACCGGAACACTTTCAAATCAAACAGATTTAAGTAATGCGTTAAATGCCAAACTAGAAACAACCGCAACTTTTGGTGGAGATGTTTCTGGAACATATGGAGCAATAATTGTCGCCTCAGATTCTCACGATCACACTGGCGCAACAATTTCAAACTTAACAGCTGCAGATTTTACTTCACCAAACATTTCACAATGGACAAATGACGTAGGGTTCATTACAAATGACACAAGTGTGGCAAAGAACGAGTTAACAAATACTGGTACCTTAGGATTTACTTGGGCTACAACGGAACTTGCATCGCAAGTCATGGTCGAAGGAGAAAATGTTTCATTATTCAACAATGACGCTGGGTACATTTCTGGAGTCGATTATTCTCAAGTTACGAATGGTTCAGGTATATATCTTGATTACCGACCTAATAACACTGCTTGTGCACAGGATCAAGTCCTCAAATACGATGCAGGACTGAATCGATGGACTTGTGCTTCAGATATAGGCATGGGTTCAGTATCTTGGGGAGCAATTTCGGGAAATCTTGCAGACCAAACAGACCTAAATAACGCTCTTGGATCAAAGCTTAATACAACCGCGACCTTCGGTGGTGACGTATCTGGTAGCTATTCATCAATCGAGGTTACAAATGATTCTCATGAACACACGGGCACTACTATTTCAAACCTTACTACAGCAGATTTCACAACTGCGAACATATCTCAATGGACAAATGATTCTGGTTATGTGACAGGTTTAAACCATTCTCAAGTTACTAATGGTGCTGGAGTTTATTTAAACTACAAACCAAATGATACCGCATGTTCTCACGATCAGACGCTTAAATATGATGCATCACTTTCACGTTGGATTTGTGGAAATGACAACGGTGCCGGAGTAATTACCTGGGGTACAATTAGCGGTACAATTACTGATCAAGCGGATTTATCAGCAGCGCTTTCTAGCAAACTTGCAGTTACGGCAACTTTTGGAGGTGATGTTTCAGGGACTTATGATGCACTAGCAGTTGCTAACGATTCACACTCACATACAGGAAGTACAATCAGTGGCTTAACCGCAGCAAACTTTACTTCACAAAATATCTCACAATGGACAAACGATTCGGGATATATTACAGGAGTTGATTTTTCGCAAATAACTAACGGTTCTGGAAAATACTTAGATTATAGACCAAACAATATCGCTTGTGCTAATGGTGAAACGTTAGAGTACGACAGTACAAATTCTAGATGGTCATGTGCCGTTGATGATACAGGATCAGGTGGGAGTTCAGGCGCAATTACAAACCAAGATATAACTGTTCCTGCAGTGCAGTTCAAAGTCGTAAACGGTTGTGGAGGATCCCTGAATAGAATTGCATCTGGAAATCAAATGGGCGATCAAGAAGTATATCAAGCTGTTCCTGGAAATGGAGATGCAATTCAAACGACAGTAACATTAGCCGCTGGTACGTATACCTTTTATGTGACTGGACCAACGAATGCTGCATTCGGAATTCTTGAGTGGAGTATTGATGGACAAGCACCATTTGTTAGTCATGACTGGTATACCGCTCCAACGACTTACAGCAATATTAAGACTGGCACAGTAACAATTAGTCAGTCTGGCCGTCACATTTTAAAAGCTACTATCAATGGTAAAAACGCATCTTCATCAAATTATTACTTTAGTCTTGCAAGCGTCTGGTTTACTGCAGTTAGCCAAACGGTCGATATATCAGGAGGGAGTTCCGTTACCGTTGGCTCAATGACCGGTTCATCTTTATTTGCAGACTCTACAGCTGATGATGACTGGTTGGGTCTAGGTGCATCTGCAGCTAAAATTGAATTTGATGATCAATCTACTGATGAGATAAATTTTCTCAATGCAAATATCGGAATCGGTACAAGTACCCCATCAAGGACACTTGAAATATCAAAATCGACATCGAGTGGCAACGATACACTTATCCCAACTGCTCGAATAATAAACACGAATCCAACACAAGAAAATGGTACGAGTGCATATAATGTCGCTAATCTTTCAGTTGCCGCTGGTAATGGTGCTGTCGAAGGTTGGTTAACAGCTTCATACAATTCAGGCGGTGCAGTCGGTAGCGGCGTTGACTTTAGGGTTATCACAAATCATGATTTTAATATTTGGACAAACGATACAAAACGTCTTTCCGTTACCAATACAGGTGATGTCGGTATTGGAGTTTCATCACCAAGCTATCCACTACAAGTAGCAACAGGTGATAACGAAGTTGTCTTCTTTGGTAATTCCATTTCGACAAACGCACATTATACTGGTATTGGCTTCGGATATAGCGAAAGCGGTCCTAATTATGCGAAATCAGCTCTTGTTCAAGAACAATTAGGGGATGGTGCAGCACGAGGAAAAATCCATATTCTTAATAATGGTGTAGCTGATGCGACTAATGCCACATTGGCTGATGCAAAATTCACAATTGACTACACAGGTAACATTGGTATTGGCCAAACAAGTCCTCAGCATAAACTTGATGTTAATGGAAATGTTGGAATTGCAGCATCAGGATATCTAAATTTCGGATCTACAGATGGAACAGGTGGGTATGGAATTCGTGATAATGCTGGAGTTATTGAATACAAAGATTCATCAGGAACATGGATTGCACTTAATAGTTTAACTGGAGGCGGTGGGGGCGGTGGCTCAGGTGTTATCGCGCAAGTTAAAACGGTTCAAACAAGAACTCAAGGTACCTACACTGCTACAAATACAGGAGATGGTACTGAAATTACTCCCTTAAATATTGTCATAACTCCAAAGCAAACTGGAAATAAAATAATATTAGAGTGGACGTTGAATGGTGAGGCTGCACAAGGTGCAAGCTTTATAGTTACAAGAAACGGTGTCAAAATGGATTCGACTACCGATGTGAGTAATAACAGATACGCAAATACTGCAACATTTCCATACGACGTGGATACCAACTCAACGCCAGCAAGCTTTAGTGTAAAAATCATAGACGATAACAGTCTTTCAGTAGAAACAACGTACCGACTTTTAGTTAGATCTTCTTATTCCGACGAGCCTGTTTTCTACTTAAACAGAACATTGAATAATACAGGTGCTGATAATTACGAAACAAGCCTTTCCCTTGGAGTTGCAACTGAGATTGACCCCACAGCAACAGGAACAAATGGCGTTGTAGTAAATGCGATGCCAGATTATGCTAATGGTGAATCAAAAACAGCAGGAACAATCTACCAGGCTGCTACAGATGGTTGGTTGAATGTCACCGCAGAAGGATCATATATGAATAGTCTTTCAATATTAGTTGGCGCAACAGATCCACCAACGACTAACGTTGGTTATAGCGGAGATGACCTAAATAGCTATACAAAACGAACGTCATTTATGATTCCGATTCCAGAGGGGACTTATTACAAAGTAGCAAATGGAGACTGGACTAGTAATTTTGAAACTATAGTAATGAAATTTTACCCAGTGCTACCGGCTTCTGGCGGTTCCGGCGGTTCAGTTACCGTTGGTTCTATGACAGGTTCGACAGTATTTGCAGATTCTACTGCAGATGATGATTGGTTTGGTCTTGGAGTATCTGCTGCCAGAATAGAATTTGATGACCAAGCAACTGATGAGATATTGTTTATGGATGCGAATGTTGGAATTGGTCAATCAACTCCAACACACAAATTGGATGTAAATGGAAATATCGGATTAGCTGCTTCAGGATACATTAACTTTGGTGCAACAGATGGAACAAGTGGCTATGGATTTAGAGACAATGCTGGTGTCATGGAATACAAAGATTCGGCAGGAACATGGGTCGCATTTAACTCACTAAGTAGTGGAGGAAGCAGTGTTTATTCAAAATGGGATCCTGATGCTCCGCCAACATCTCCATCTTTAGAAAACGATGAATTCTCAAGTGGAACAGTGTCCGGTGACTGGACTCAATATGGAACAGGATCAGTTACACAATCAGAAGGAGCATTAAACATTATCGGACAGAAATATCTTACTAAAAACCTGCCTAGCGGTGATTTCACATATTGGACAAAAGTTTCTATCAGTGGTCACCCAGGATTTTCAAACTATATTTACACTAATCTTGCTGTACAAGTCGGCACAGGAACAATTTATACTGTTGGATTTACTTCGATAAATTCTAACACCAACAAAATCGAGGTTGTTAGATGGAATAACTATCTAGCATGGAATTCGACACCTGTGGGATTTGGAGTAGGTTCCTTAAACGAAATGTATTTAAGTATCAGAAGAAGTGGTACAACCCTATCTTTCTGGATTAGTACCGACGGCCTTACTTACAATCAAGTTTACTCACTAACAGATCCCGGTGTTACTAATATTGGATTAATGTCTCATGATAATTCTTCAACAGCATTAGGTAGCTTTGACTTTTTAAGATTTACAAATTCATACAAATCACAAACATGGAAACCTGAGGGACAACTAATCGAACAAGGTGGAGCAGTCGCAGCAGCAACAAGTGATCCATACATTTTAATACGTGATGAAAAACCATCCGGAACTCAAGGAGGAACAATGAATGCTGGTTCGTGGTTTGCAAGAGAGTTGAATGCAGAAGTTCAAGACACAAACAACCTGGCTACTCTTTCTGCAAATCAAATCACTCTTCCTGCGGGAATATATAGAGTGAACATTATGGTTCCTGCAATGGGTGTTGGCGCACATAGAGCAAAATTGTACAATGTTACAACATCTAGTGATGTATTACTTGGTACTTCAGTTCATGCACTAGATGGTGATTATACTCAGAACTACTCAACAATAGTTGGCGAATTTACCATTACAGGAACAACTGTCCTTGAAGTAAGACATAGAGGTACATTTTCAAAAGCAACTTGGGGACTTGGTCACTCAGCAGCTTTTGGAGAAGTGGAAGTATATACAGTTGCAGAAATTTGGAAACTAAATCGATAAAATGGTATAATTCATGATTCTTGTCCTTGACCGAGATCGCACTCGTGAGACTAGGAGGTAAACAGTAGAAAACTACTTAAAGCTTCTACAGATGGAAACTGTAAGAATATTCTCCAAGAGAGCCTTCACCGAAGGAACTATGGTGGTACCGCGGATTTTCCGCCCATAGGATAGATAACGTTACTGTCGTATACTATACCTATGAAACAATTACTCATTCAAACACTTACCCAAGCAGTCAAACAGTTATACTCGATTGAAACTGACAACTTTTCTGTTGATTTTCCTGTTGATATGAAATTTGGTGACTTTACGACAAACATCGCAATGTCCATAGCTAAACAGGTAAAAAAATCACCGAACGACATAGCACAAGAAATTTCAGTTCATATCTCAAATCCCGAGAAAAATGAGTTTCACGAGGTGTTTAGCGCACCTGTTGTGATTGGAGGGTACTTAAACTTCTCAATCCAAAAGAGTAGATTGTGGAACTTCGTGCAACAAAAAGAACAGGGGTTAACGCGTACTACATCAAACAAAAAAAGAATCCTCGTAGAATATGGTGACCCGAATACGCACAAACTTCCTCATATTGGGCACTTATTCTCGTATATCGTTGGCGACTCATTTGCAAGATTACTAGATAGAGTTGGTAATACAGTTGTGAAAGCGAATTACCAAGGAGATGTTGGACCACATGTTGCAAAATCAATTTACGGCTACATTCAATTAGGGCAACCGAGACCAGCAGATCCACTTGAAAGAGTTCAATTACTCCAAAGATGTTACCAGGAAGGCAGCGCCGCATACGACGAAGATCCAATAGCAAAAGAAACAATTGACGGTATAAACAAAAAGATCTACGCCAGAGATCCTGAAATTATGGATATCTGGAAAGAAACCAGGCAGTGGAGTGTCGATTACTATCACATTTTTGAACAGAGGTTAGGCATTCAACAAACATACCATTATTGGGAAAGTGATATTTGGGAACGAGGAAAAGAAATAGTAAAAAAGAATATTGGTTCGGTATTTGAAGTAAGCGACGGAGCAACCGTTTTTCCAGGTGAGAAATACGGGCTACATACTCGAGTTTTCATCACAAAAAATGATACTCCAACGTACGAAGCAAAAGATGTCGGCTTAAATACCCAGAAATACGAAGACTGGCCATATGATATCGATCTAATCACAACAGCGAGCGAGCAAAACGCGTATTTCGATGTTGTTATCAAAGCTATTGAACTAAGCGTTCCAGAGTTAACTGGAAAAATCAAACATGTTGGATTTGGATTAGTTTCACTTTCAACTGGAAAAATGAGCTCAAGAACAGGGCAAATCCTCAGTGCCATTGATTTACTAGCTGCAGTCAAAGAACGCGTTCAAGAAGTAATGAAAGATAGGGAAGGAATGAATGCGGAAGAAAAGGAACGTGTAGCAGAAATAGTAACGATGGGAGCTGTAAAGTTTGCATTCCTAAAGCAAAATATTCTTCAAAACATGAAATTTGATATTGAAGAATCCATCAGTTTCGAAGGAAAATCAGGACCATACATACAATACACATACGCAAGAATCCAAAGCATTTTGAGACAAGTTACAATTCCCGAAGCCACCAATAAAGACGGAGAATCGCTTGTACAAGAGGCAGAATTAAACCTCATGAGATGGTTGACACGACTTGAAACGGTTATTGAACAATCAGCAGAAAATCTAGCGCCACATATTGTTGCCGATTTCACGTACCAAACTGCGCAACTTTTCAACACCTTCTATACTCAATGCCCGATAAACAACGAAAAGGACGAATCAATACAACGTGCCCGAAGGACATTAGCTGAGAAAACAGCTGAAATTCTTAAACAAGGGCTCTCATTAATAGGCATCGATGTTGTCGAAAAAATGTAGTCGAATTGGAATCAAACCTTCGTCCATAGTATAATACGTTATGGTTTTACCACTTACATTTGCTGGAAATCCTGTCTTGTATAAAAAATGCAAGGAAGTACCAGTAAAAGATATTCAAAGCGCAAAGATTCAATCTTTTTTGCGAGATTTAGGTGATACCATTAACCATTACAAGCACGCTGCAGGGTTAGCTGCGCCACAAGTAGGGAAAGAATTAAGAATATTTGGTCTTAAACTCGATAAAAAATCGATGGATTACACTGTATTAACACCAAAAACATTTTCAATGCCATCAAACGAACCATTTTTCTTTATTAATCCAAAACTTGAATTTCCAACACCAGCTACCGATGAAATGGGAGAAGGTTGCTTAAGCATTCCGTTTTACCATGTCTACGTTGATCGATTCTTGGAAGCAAAAGTCTCTGGATACACAAAAGAAGGAACGTATTTTGAAATTATGGCACGTGGACTTTATGCTCGATATATTCAGCACGAAGTAGACCACTTGAATGGAATTCTCTTATTCCAACGAGCAAAACATATTGAAGACATTGTCTTTGATACCGACGAAGATTAATTTCATCGATAAATACGTACTTTTCGATTCAGAGGATAGAAGTGCTCGATTGACACTTCAGCCTGCCCTTGCTACTCTACACAATGAACAAAAGAACCATTTTTGCATTTTTGACACTAACTATTTTCGGTTTGATTTTTACGAATACAACCGTATTAGCTGCAACCCCGACACCAACACCTAAGGCAACATCAACTGCTGTTGCAGACGCAGAAATAGAAAGAGAGAAGCAGATTACAAAAGAATTATCCTTAAATATGCCCGATCAAACTGAAGATCCTAACTATCCAATTACCTTTATTGACCCAAGCAAACAGGGAGTTGATATTACCGTTGACGAGAAAACGACAACAAAGGCGCCAAATCCATTCTTACTTCCAAACTTAGCAATTGGTGAACACAAAATTATCTTCAAATTCAAAACAAAGGATAGTGTTGTTCGTGTATTAACCAAGAAACTACTTGTTAATCCAAAAGCGCCACAATTTGATCAAACCTTGAAAACTGAAGTTGTTAGACCAGCGACAGTAACATTGAAAGGAACATCATTACCGCAATCAACTGTTATGCTGGTAATCAACAGCGAAAAAACGTTCAAGATAACATCTACTACAGATGGTAAATGGGAGTTTATTGTTCCTGAGCCAAAAGAAGGACTAAACAACATCATTGCCTTTGCAATTAAAGACGGGGTGGTGAGCAATGCCTCAAAATCATTTAGCGTTAGCTACCATCAAAACGCAAATGGCGTAACAGTAACTACAGGAGAAAAGTCAAAAACGAATCCAGCCGTTGATTTAGCGAAAAAAGTAATTTCTAATATTGATGCAAATAGAAGAGAAAAGCCAACGATTTTTTATGGTGTAATCGGTGCAGCACTTATAATTTTAATTGTCGCCGTTGATTTGCGATTACGAAAGCGAGCCGCAAAGAATCGTGATGAGAAAACAATTGCCACTTTGTTTGGGAATCTTCAGACCGACGGCGGAACAATAGTCGAAGCGATTCAATCCGTAAACGAAAAGCCAAGCAAGAAAACAACAAAAAAAGCACAAACTGAGTCACTAAAAAAAGGTGAAAAGAAAGCAGTTATAGTAGAGCCTGTCGAACAAGTAGAAGCTACTGAGGTCCCAATTGTCGATGAGACTCCAAAAGTTGCAGCAGAACAACCAACTAAACCAAAACAATACAAAATTGTTAAGAAAGCAAAACCAGTTGTTGCAAAATCAGAACCGCTAGAAGTTGTAGACGAAATCAGTGATGAAACTGATGAACCAGAAAAGAAAGTACTGACTAAAGAAGAATTCCTCAAGCAGTTTCAGCAGGGTGGCGAGAAAGACGAATAGCCATTCCTCCAGCAATAGCGACAGCAATTAATGACGATCCTCCATAACTAATAAATGGTAGCGTCGTTCCTTTTACTGGGATCAATGCAACATTAGCACCTAAATGCATAAAAGTTTGGATAATAAACCACATCGCAAGCCCCCACATAATCAATCTTTGATATTGTGTTTGCTGCATTTCAGCAACTTTCACAAATAACCAGAAAAGGTACAAATAAATGCAAACAAATACAGCACCGAGAATAAATCCAAGCTCTTCAAAAATTACCGCTGAAATTGAATCAGTAAACGCTGTGACCTCAACAAAGTATCCGTACTTCAATCGTGAACCACCAATTCCCTTTCCAAAAAGCCCGCCAGAGCCTACGCCGATCAATATATTGCGTAACTGCAACCCTTTTCCAAATTCGTCTTGAATATCACCTGTTTTCATGAATTCGAGCTGTGTTGTGATTCGTTCAAGACGGTACGGTTCCATAGCCACTGCACCAACGGCAATAATCACCGCAGCAAGCAGAATAAAAATAGCATCACGACCTTTCCATTTGTTCTGGATTGTCAGTAAATACATGACAACATACGCTCCTCCAATAACGATGATATTGCCCAGATCAGGTTGAATAAGAATCAAAAGCAATACAATCCCAACCGGAATAGAAACCATACCTAAACGAATCAAGTGCTCTGTATGAGTTTTATCTTTTTCCCATTGCGCGTTTGAAAATACTAACGCACCAATTAAAATAGCGACGATTTTCGCTAATTCTGAAGGCTGAATATTAAATCCGGTTCCACCTAAAGGTATCCAACGATGCGACCCGTTTTCCGCCGAGAAGAAAAAAACACCAACTAGAGAAATAAGTAAAACTAGAAATCCAAGCCATGTGAATCTTTTCCAAATTTTACTATTGAACAATGGGACCGTAACAAGAATAATAAAGGAGACGATAACGAAGAGTAAATGAATCAATCCGAAATAGTAAATATTGTTTTTTAACTGTTCGCCTTGGTATCTACTTGCCGAAAAAACTTCGATTGCACCGAAGACTAACAAAGCTGAAATAACCGTAAAAATTTTTGTCCCAAGCGGTGAGTTAACCGGTTGTTTCTTTTCGGTCAAACTTCGTGCGTTTTTGTAATCTAACGTCGTTGTTGTCATAATTTTTTTAGTGTATCATGTTTCCAATGTCCGACACAGTATCAACAGTTCCCGTTATTCTGCTGGATGGACTCTTAGCATCGGGAAGTTCAATTATTTCGAATTACGTAGGTCAATCTTATTCATTTTTTGTCGTTAACGGAAATCAATATATACGCGATTTAGCGACATCAACAGGTCATGTTCACGCGCCTGTCGGAACATTTGCACACGAATTAGAGTTACTCGACTTCTACGAATTAATTGCTCGAGAACGATCCTCCGTACAAGAACAAATGTACTCATTTTTAACAAGTAAGGTGAGTATTGCTACAAAACCAACAATCGTCCACTGTACTGGATTTGCTGCCTATGCATTTTCGAAACAACTGCCGGTTAAGCATATATATTGGTTACATGCGACCTTAGACGACAGAACAAATAGATTACTGAAAAACCATCAAATAGACGCTACAACCGAACAAAAATCAGAAGTTAAAAACAGACTCGATACAATTGACAACCTATGGGAAGAAAGCTTGAAGTCTCACCTTGGAATTAGTATGCGAGAGTTAGAATCAAAACAGGAGAGCGTCATTGACACTTCAAATTTATCAACTGAACAAGCATTTCAAAAATTAGCAACAATTGATTCCTTTATTGATACATACAACTCACTCTCATCTCTAATGCCCGATTACCATGAAGAATGGCGCCGTTGGCAATGCTTAGTATGTCAATTAGTTCTTGAAACAAACAAAGTAATCGTGCGATGTCCACGTTGTGATAATGCTGATCCAGACAAGTTTAGAGATTTAGACTAATTACAAGAGAGTTAGTTGGTGTCTTGGCTTGTTACCTTTCCATGCATCAACAAAATCAACGACGGTGTCAACGCCATACATTGCAGAAATCTTTGGCCACAACCAATAAAAAACATCTCTAGTGAATTGAGAGTCGGGTAGAGCACGATGTTTTTTTAATTCTGGATTTACACCCGCGTACGACATTGCAGTTTTTAGTTTTCTATCGGGTGCATTCGGTACTACTTTTCCAAATAGATGCATCGTATCCAAATATGGACGTGATGCGAATTCTTCGTACCATGGAGTAATAGTGTGTCCTCGTCTCGCCAATGTCTCTTCAATGACGCGAAGGTCATATTGAGTATTGTGTCCTATTATTATCGAGTCTTTTGATTTTCGGGCAATTTCAGGGAAATAATCATGCAATTGAGGAGCTCCAGCAATCATACTGTTCGAAATCTCAATCAATCGTTCGGTGTAATCGTTAATAGGGATTATTGACGAAATCAATGACTGACCTTCGTCAACAAGTTTATCACCCTCCATCAATACCCATCCAAGCTCAACAACTTCAGTAATAGAGGCAACATCATACCAGCCAGTTGTCGTTTCAGTATCAAAGAAAAAAAGCCTATCTTTCACAGTTTCACACAAAAATTACGTTGAGTATTGTAGCACAACTGCGGGAGATTCATTAGTTTTCTGGTCAATTAACGAGACTCCAAGTCGAATACAGTATTCGAGTGCTTCCTCAATATTCGCTTTTTCAAATGGCATTTCGACGGTCAACATTCGGCTAACATGACTGTGATACATTGCCCAATCATCAACAAAAGGTCCATTAAACTTCGGAACCATGTTCACTGAAGCGTATCCATCTACAAATTCATAATTCAAAGTCTCATCATCAAAGTCATCAAACCCAGAATAGAGTGGTAGGTTTAGTGATTTAATTTTGTGTTGCAAACCAGTTAACATTTCCTCGTTCATTCGCTCTGAATCATAAATATAAAACGCATTATTTTCGTTATCTTGATGAAAGGTCAACGCGACTGCGTGTGAAGCAGCAGAAAGAATCTGCTTATTCGCAACGACTTCTGGATCAAAATTTGCACCCCAAAAGACGCGGTTTAAATCATGCCCCAAGCTATTTTCGCGTGTTTTTTGTAATACAGCTGAAGGGCTAACTTCAGGAACAAAAAGAAAAGAAGGAAGTTCATCGTATAACCGTTCAACAACCCGCTTAAGTGGTTCAATCACGTGAAATTCATCACCGTGTGTTCCGCTATGAATTACTAACTCTGGAGTATGACCTTTCTGGTGATACTTTACTCCGCCAATTTCTTGATACTTCATGGTATCGACTCTCAACTTAGCTTACGCAGTGTTTATGCAAAATAAATTTGTCACAAACAACAACCACAAAAGTGGCAAGTTGGACATGTCTGTAGCTAAGCACTGTGGGGTAGAACTCCGCAAGCTGTTTTCACTACACCGTCATGTCACGAAAAGAAAGTTGGGAAAAAGTCACATAACCTATGGTCTACCAAAACTCGAAAGAAACCAATTGAGCGGGAAACCCACTCTTGAACTCTTTCAAATTTTCAGGCTATGACAGTACCCGAATCGGCTTTCTTAAACGAATTATACCAATAAATGGGCCTTTTGTCTACGACGCAACAGATTGACGAACTGACAACGATTGCGCAATGACAACAACCGGCTTTGGTTTCGAAGATTTTTTGAATTCTATAGATTCAACCGATTTACCAGATACAAGCAATTGATATTTTTTATCCATGACTTTTAGAGCATAGTTTCCGTCAGGAACAACAAAGCTATATTCTCCAGTCGAAGTAGTAAATGTTCGATACTTAAGCGTATTGAATTCGACTTCAAAAAGCCCCAGTTCAACTCCAGAAACAGGCATATTCTTTTCGTCTCGGACATTACCGACAATTCGCTTCGATATGAATGTAAACACAATCTTAATTCCAGCGAGTAACGCATACAAGCCTAGAATTATATAGTTGTAGATATGTGGGAATACGATAGCAATATACGCACTGTACATGAATCCACCAAGGAGCAACGCAAGTGATCCATACGAAAGTAGTTGTGCCACCGTTTTTTCTGACTTGATTTTGAGTTTATCTGCATCAGTTAACGTCATCGCATCAAGTGGAATAGAGACAACGATTCCTTCGGCAAGACTCTTAACTGTTAACTCTCCACCAAGATATATACCTGTATAACCTTGATCTGTATCACCTACTACTAATTTCGAAGGGAAAGAGTACTGCTTATGGTTAACCTTAATCGTAAATGTACCGATTTTAGGTGTCAACTTAAAGGTTCCATTAGCTTCAGATACAACGGTATCGACTACTTTTCCTGCTTTATCAAGCAATCGAATTACTGCACGTGCAATTGGTCGTTTAGTAGCTGAATCGTACACAAATCCCCACGATCGCTTTCTCTTTCTATCAAAAATAGAAAGTAACCCTAACCAAATATTTCCAAATAACATTGGTTGCTGCAATGCAATTGCGGCTTCAGCAATCAAGATTCCTGTACCGATTGTTGCGGTATTTGTCCACGGTAGAGTAGCGACGACACTGATTTGGACCTGCTTTTTAGCAATACAATAACCATTATCCGCAGTAACAAGAAGTTCTGTAGTCTGCGTTAATGGTAATTCAATACTACCCACAGGTTGGAATGATAGATTGTTAGGCGTTATTGTAACTGCTTCTGTATTCTTTGTTACCCATGATATTTTTACTTTTTCACCGTTTTGAATAATTGTTG